>NZ_JBPLBG010000027.1:0-42377 GCF_054039255.1 Candidatus Harpocratesius sp. | reverse complement strand
TTTTCGAAGACAGCAAAAAGGTAGGCTCAGAAACAGCCACCCTATAATGAGTACGTAACAGTTCATTTGCTAAGAAAAATGGCCCAGAAAATGGACGGGGCTCAAGTCTACCACCGATACCGGGGGGCATACTCAGGAGCGAGTATGATCCGGTAGAGGGGCGTGGGGCTCGAGATAAAGTACGGCCGTAAGGTCGTATGAATCGTGCTCCAGTGCAGATCCTGGCAGTAGTAACAGCTGAGATACGTGAAAATCGTATCCGCCGAAAGGCCAAGGGTTTCTTGGCAATACGTCGTTAGCCAAGAGTTAGTCGTTCCTAAGGTCATTCTTAACCGTCTTGACCGAAAGGGAAACAGATTTATATTTCTGTACTTGGAAGCTAGGTATTCGGCGACGAATGGGGGATTGGTGACGGAAGTGGATAGTTCGAGCGGGATTGTCGTTCCCGTTTAAATGTATAACTCTGGGGTGTGCCTTTGCGGCGAGAACCAGACTAAAGCATGAATAGCCGCCTTACTGTGGGCGGTTCGAGACGATTTCAATTCCCAGTGAAAAGCCAATCTTCAACAAACTTCTAAGACGTACCCAGAACCGACACAGGTGTGCCCAAGGTGAGAAGCCTCAGGCGTGTGGAATTACGGGTTGTTAGGGAAATCGGCAAAATGGAGCGGAACCTTCGGAAGAACGCTTGCTTGGAGCCTTTGCGAAAGCGGGGGGCTCTAAGTTGCAATAACTAGTATCACCCGACTGTTAAATACAAACATAGCTTTCTGCAAGACCGAAAGGTTGTGTACAGAAAGTGAATCCTGCCCAGTGCAAGTCAGTCAAAACCGGGTCCAACCGGAATAAGCTCTTGTAAACGGCGGGAGTAACTATAACTCTCTTAAGGTAGCCAAATGCCTTGTCGTATAAGTAACGACGTGCATGAACGGACCAACGCGGTGGTAACTGTCCCAACATCCTACTCCGTGAACCTACAGGACGGCGAACGGTCCGTCACGCACCGTTGGGAAGAGAAGACCCCATGGAGTTTTACTGCAGCTTGTTCTTGACATACTCTGATACATGCAGAGTGTAGCTGGGAGCGTCGATGCTATGCTTTCGGGTGTAGCGGAGCGACAATGGAACACCAGCCTTGTATCGGGGCATGTCTAACTTGCAAGTCGCTTGCGAGGACAGGTGCAGGTGGGCAGTTTCGGTGGGGCGCCAGAGCTTGGAAAAGATATCCAAGCTACCCTAAGGTCAACTCAACCGGGACAGAAATCCGGTGAAGAGTGGAAAGGCAAAAGTTGGCCTGATGGAACCCTCGACAGCAAGGGGTTCCGAGACGAAAGTCTGGCTTAACGATCTTTCATTAACCTTTGGTAGGTGGTGGAAGTGATAGAAAAATTACCCTGGGGGTAACAGAGTTGTCGCAGGCAAGAGTTCATATCGACCCTGCGGCTTGCTTCCTCGATGTCGGCTCTTCCTATCCTGGCCATGCAGCAGTGGCCAAGGGTGGGGCTGTACGCCCATTAAAAGGGAACGTGAGCTGGGTTTAGACCGTCGTGAGACAGGTCGGATTCTATCTAACGGTGCTGTTGGGAGTTTGAGAGCAGCGTGCGTCCAGTACGAGAGGAACAACGCGCGGTCGCCTCTGGTGAGGGGTTGTTCGACAGAGCATGCCCCACAGCTACGCGGCAAATCATAAACGCTGAAAGCATCTAAGCGTGAAGGATGCCTCGAAACGAGACTCCCATTCAAGAACACGTGCAGATTGTGAGATTCTTTTTGCCGAAAGGATCTTGTAGCATTCTGCGAACGGGGACTGGCGACAGTAACCGTAGTTCAAGACGAGCTCACCGGTAAAAGACCGGGTAGGTGAGTCAGGCGGTGTAAACACGGAGCATTTGCGACGTGCGTAGCCGGCCGATCTCAATAGAGCGAGTGTTTGGACTGGAAAAGGAACATATGGGCCCTGGCTTTGAGTCAGGACTCCAGAACGCGCTATGAAATTAACTACAAAATTTTGTCATGGGAAAAAAATTTCTATCTTTTTATATTATTTTTAGATATTTATGGTACCTTAGATAATTAATTTTTGAAAGGGAAAAAAATATGAGAAAAATTTTAATCGTTTGTCCTATTTGTAATAAATCCAAACGAATACCTGTTCCTGAATCTATTTTTCATATTGAAGAAGGTTCTTTATTAAAATTACCTATTAAGAGAAAAACGATTTGTTCTCATGAATTTGTTTTACTAATTGATTATAATTTTTCAATTAGAGACTACGAAATTGATAAAGATGAGGTTAAAAGGATTCAACAAATTAACAGAAAAAATGAAGATTTATCTATCTTTGATATAATTATTTAACTTTTTTTTTATATTGGTTCAAATATAAATATAATCGATTTTTCATCATGGAATATTTGTAGGTTCTGAATTTGTTGAGTAATTCTATAATTTTTTTCTGTAACTCCAACAAATTCAATATTATAATTTCCTGGTTCAAGAGGAATTGCTAAATCAAAAGAGAAAATAGTTTCTTTATTTGGGCTCAAATGAATCTGGGAAATTCGTTTAAAATAATTACTTTGTTTATAATGGATTTCTAAATCAATAGTAAAAGAGACCGATTCAGGATTATAAAAGAATATATCAATTTTTTCAGTAATTACATCAACAAATCTATTTTTTATACCTATTTGATTAGATTCTTCATTTGTTTTTAATGAATTCAGTAATTCTTTTGATTCTTGTAAACGAAATGAATGATTTTTGTGAAAAATTGGATTTCCAAATTGTATTTTTGGGAGTTGATTAAATTCCTCAAAAAATGGCGTGTATTCTCTTGAATTTGAAAGATTGTTAATTTTAATATAACTTAAGATTTTTTTATAGGTTAAATCCCTTTTTTCATCTAATTTTGGAAGTTCTAAAACATAAAGAGGTGAAAAAATGACACTTCCAAAATTTGCTACTTGAAAAATATCTTGTCGTTTAATTATTTGTAAAATTGATTGTAAATTAATATTCTTTAAGATGAAGGGAGCGACCATTATCCCATTTAACTCTAAATTGCTAATTATAGTATGGGGAATTAAAGGAATTGCTCCTGATAATAAAATTTTAGAAAATTTCTTTTTTTTTTCCATACCAAATAATGGATTCTGAATGAGTAAATTGAAATTTTTAATTTTTGATTTTTCTAGTTTTTCTTTTGTAAATTTTGCGATATCAGGTTGTTCTTCAAGAATTGTAATTGATTTTACGACTTTTGAAATTACTGCTTCTAAATAACCACCTTTTGCACCCAAAAAGAGAACATGATCTGTTTCATTTAATTCTAATAGAGTTGTTATCATACTAATCATATGTGGTGCTGAGACAGTTCGATTAATTATATCATTTTTATAAAAAAATAATACAGGACGATCTCTTAAAACAAACCATTTTAATTGTTCTTGAGTGAAAAACGCATCAAGTGGAAGTTCCTTTAAAATTTGAAAAATTTTTTTATTCCTAAGATAACCCATTTTTATATGATTTAATAATAATTGTAAAAATATTTTCTGATAATCCATATTGATATATCCCCCTAAAATATTCAGAAAATTAAACTACTTATTTTTTACTCATTTTGAAAAAATGAAGCTAAATTTAAGTTAATCTTGCTGAAGGAATATATTTTTTGAAGATTTATATTAATAATTCTCTGAAAATCAATTAAGAATAATAAAAAATTTATAATCAATAGAAAACCATCTAATTAAAACTAAAAATTAAATCTTTAATTAAATAATAAGATGAATATCTAAACAGATTTCTAAAATCCTAAAATAAATATTTAAGGATTTATTTTATTATATCAAATAAGTGCCTTTATTTTACTGAAAATTGATTTTTCGAATTATAATGAGGATTATTCTATGGCCATCGAAAAAGAAAAAGAATCTGAAGCTTCCATTGAAAAAGAAAAAGATTCAAACTATTTAATAACATATACGCGGCATTTGGAACGAAGACTCCGTAATTTAGAAGCTACCAAATCAAAATTAGAGCGAGAATTGTTGGCGAGTCAAAGAGATTTGGATAATTTGCGGAAGGAACTAGATCGTCTCCGTCAACCTCCATTAATCTCTGCTCATGTTACAGATATTCTACCTGACCATAGAGCAATTGTAAAATCGAGTTCTGGACCCTCTTTTATTGTCAATATTGCTCCAAAAGTAAATATTGATGAATTACATGTAAATGATCGCGTTGCTTTAAACCAACGGACATTTTCGATCATGGAACGATTACCTACAATAGTGGATCCCCTTGTTCAAGTTATGGAAATAACTGAAAAGCCCGATGAATATACATATGAAGATATTGGTGGATTAGATGAACAGTTAATTGAAGTAAGAGAAACTGTTGAAAAACCTCTTTTAAATCCTGAATTATTTGAAAAAGTAGGTGTAATTCCTCCTAAGGGAATACTTTTATATGGTGTACCTGGAACAGGAAAAACTATGGTCGCTAAAGCAGTTGCTAATGCTACTCAAGCAACGTTTATCCGAATTATAGGAAGTGAATTAGTTCAAAAGTTTATTGGAGAAGGTGCACGGATGGTTCGCGAGCTTTTTGAAATGGCACGTAATCATGCACCAGCAATTATTTTTATCGATGAATTAGATGCCATTGGTTCAAAAAGATTGCAAGTTGCAACTTCTGGTGATCGCGAAGTTCAAAGAACATTAATGCAACTTTTAAGTGAATTAGATGGATTTAATAATCGTGGTGATATTCGAATAATAGGTGCAACAAATCGACCAGATATATTAGATCCTGCATTACTACGACCTGGTCGATTTGATCGATTGATAGAATTTCCCCCACCAGATGAAGAAGCTCGAATTAAAATTTTTGAAATTCATAGTAAATCTATGAATTTAGAGAAAAAAGCAAAAAATTTCAAACAATTTTCACATTTGACAGAAAATGCAACTGGAGCAGAGATTAAAGCAATTGTTATGGAAGCTGGAATGTTTGCAATTCGAGATAATTCAGAAGAAGTTAAAGTAAGTCATTTTAAAAGAGCCATTGCTAAAGTAATGAAAACATCCAAGAAAACACATGATAAATTTGAAATGTATGCTTAATGGCACTTTTTTTCTTATTCTGGCTTATTATTTTTTTTCTTATCCTTGATAATAGTAATGATGTTCATATGTCGCCAAATATGTATAATCAAAATGAAATTGAATCATTTCTTCGCGGAATTTTTACATATCAATTCAATACTACCGTTGCTTCTGTCTTATTAGGCAGTTTTCCTAAAATGACATTTAAGTTTTCTCATAAAACCAAAAAATTAAAGTTTATTTATGTTGATAACCAGATTTTTGCATCTTACCGTCCTCAAACTGGCACTTTTTCATTAAGTTTTAGTGCTGCTAACCTAATTCTACATCATACATCAATACCCACTTTACGTGTGGTTATTCTAACCGAAGTACAAGATTTCATTAAGGATGGAAAATCAGTATTCTCGCAACATGTTGTAGATGTCGATCCTTCACTCCATATTGGTGATGAGGTTATTATTGTAAATGAAACTGATGAACTTCTTGCAATTGGTAAACTTTTCTATCCTCCAATTTATATAAAACAAAGAGTCAAAGGGAGCTGTGTAAAAGTCCGAAAAGGCATCAATTCCATCAATTCTTTAAAAGAATAAAATTTTATTGTATTTTTGTATTTTTATTCCTTATATAATCATTTTAGGAGATTATAAATAATGGGAAAACTTCCTAAATCAATGCAAAATAAAAAAAAACAGGCAAGAGAATTGCGCGCTAAAGGAAGCGCTACTCTTCAAAAAAAGCACCGTGCTCATCCCGTACCTCAAAATCGCCAAATGCGTAGACGACTTAAACAACAAGGTATTGGAGATATGGAGCAAATTGAAGCAAATCGTGTTATTATTCAAACTGATACAGAAGATTTAGTAATTGAAGCACCTCAAATAATTCGAGTGAATCAACAAGGAATGAATGTATATCAAGTAATTGGTAATGCAGAGCCATATCCATCCGGAACTTATTCAGGACAGGCTACTGAAGTATCAGAGAATCTTGAAGATGTAAAAGATATTGAAGACGCAAACACTGATTTATCTCTTAACGTGGAAATTACTGAACAAGATATTCAATTAGTTGTCATGCAAACTAATGTATCTACTGAAATCGCTAAGCAAACTCTTCAAGAAACTAACGGGGATCTTGCTAAAGCGATCATTAAATTAAAAACGAAATAAATCGCTAAAATTTAATATCTGTTCCAAAATTTTTTTTAATTTTATCGAAATTAGCTTCTTTGATTATATATGTCTGCTATTGCCTCAAAAAAAACGGAAAAACTGGAAGGTCCAGAAAAAATATTATTCTATATGAGTTATGTATTTCTGGGCACTATCGTATCAATACTCATTCTTGTAGCGTTATTTTCCTGGGATCTCTTTTCAACTAATGTTTTAGCACCAATAATTTACTTTCTTATTTTAACTGGCTTAGTTCTTAGTTTTGGAACAATGTTAAAAGAAGTTCCAAATTCGAAAAAATTAATTTTAAATTGGTTTTATGGATTTATTGGTCTCAGCTTTATTATTGGGATCGTATTAGGCATTTTTATGTGGTAATTTTTCCATTGCCATTATTTCTTATTTTTTTTGCATCATTTTGTTAAGTTCAACTATTTTTTGGTCAATAATGGATGAGAATTCTCGATTATTTGAATCTTCCACAAATCTAAATGCTTGTAAATATTCTTCTAAAGCTTTTTGATGAAATCCTAAATGTTCTAATAAATTTGCCTTTTCTGCCATAGATTTTGCAATTCCAAATCGATTAGACAGTTGAAGCTTTAATTTAATAATTTGATTATAAATTTCTAAAGCTAAAGGGTAATTTTCATTTTTTTTGGCAATTTCTAAATTTTGAGCAAGTTTATATAACTCAATGATATCTTTCATTTCTTTCATATTTTGACAAATTGGAACTAAACTTTTGAAATCACTTACTATTCAGATCATATCACTATATTCTTTATTCATTCTTATGCATTGGAAAAGCATTTATGATTTTAAACGATTAATTATTTATATGAATCAACTTGCAGAAATATCTCCTAGTGCTAATAAATATCGCATTGTATGCAAAGTAGCTAATCCAATTAACAAGTTGATATGCTTTTATTCATTTGATAAAGGAAATTCTTGGGCATCTCAAGTCATGATCCCCACTAATGAGTTTGAATATTTAATGTATATTTCTGACATTCCCTCCTTCTCTTCTATTTATTTCTTTTTTCAAATTGAAACTTTGGATTTAAATATCTTTATTGATAGTAATAATGGTATTTTTTATCAACTCTTATCCCGAGATGATGATTTCACTCTTTCAATTCAAACAGATTCAAATAACATTTCTGAATTTCGGGATTTAAACGATGATTATGGATCAATAGAAGACAATAAGCCAGATCTTGAAAACTTACATGAAAATTTTCCTTCTTACAATGCGCCTTCTCCTATTTCTTCTTCATTTTTGTCATCTCCGTCCATAGTTCAATCCGAATTTCCTAAAAATTTACAACCTTCAAAAGAATCTTCTTCCAGTTTAGCTATTCGTTCTTGCAACCCTTTTAATTCTTCTTCATTAAGTAATTCTTTTCCCTCCCAAAAAATCATCAAATTTAGGCAATCTCACATTAGCGATATCTCTATTACTTCCAAATCGAAATCAAAATCACGTAATATGAAAAGTAAGATTGAATTTTTCACTTGTCAAAAGTGCAACGGGCGATTTCCTGAACCCCTTTCTATTTGTCCATATTGTGGGTCTCAGAATAATTAATATATCAGAATTATAAATAAAAATTCATAAATTTGCATATTTTCTATTTATACTCTTTTATCATTTTCATAAAAATCAGACTAAAAAAGTTGCATTATTAGGCAAGAATTTCTTTATGTTACTTAATATATAATAAAAAAGTTATCCTTATAGGCGTGAATCTCTTGACTGATCAATATGATTTTCTCTTTAAATGTGTGGTAATTGGTGATGGCGGCTGTGGAAAAACTGCCATTGTTGTTCGTTTCTCTCAAGGTTTCTTTAAAGAGAACTATAAGATGACCATAGGTGTCGAGTTCGCAGTCAAGAGTATAGAAGTAAAAAACGCTCAAAACTATACATATAACGTAAAATTGCAAATTTGGGATGCTGCAGGTCAAATGCGCTTTCGATATGTTCGACCACTATATTATAAGGGAGCAATGGGGTGCATTATCCTTTTTGATATAACAAATCGAGAAAGCTTTGATCATATTCCCATGTGGATTGAAGAAATTCGCAAAGAAGTGGGTGAAATTCCTACATTACTTGTTGGTAATAAAAGTGATTTACAAGATCAACGTGTTGTGTCTCAGAAAGAAGCTGAAAAATTAGCAAAAAAATTAGGTTTTTTATATGTAGAATCTAGTGCAAAAAATGGTGTGGGAGTTGGAGATATTTTTAAGATCTTGGCTTTAATGATGATAGGTGAAGAAGTCCCTAAAGAATTGATTGAAGAAAACTTAGCACAACAGTTGCGGACCTCAGAAACACCTTTTTCAGAAAGTAAGACACAACCATCACCATTCGATATAACTTCAAAACCATTCAATATTGGAGAAACTGAGCATTCTGAAGCTGAACAAAGAATGGTAAGTAAACCGAAACCTGCACCTTTATATAATAAAAATAGCAGTGGAGTCTCACCTAAATCAGGTTTTGAACCTATCAAAGTTAAACCCTCACTGAATTTTTCTTCAAACTCATTTAAAGTAAATCCTTTTAAATCATCAGATCAAAACATTTCATCAACAAAGAAGCTTGATGATATAGTAAATGATAGTTCACTTGAAGCTGTTGAAAATCAAGGTATTTTTACTACAGGAACACGGAAAACATTTCCAAAACCACAACCAATGTCGTCTCAAACTATTGATTCAGAACTGTTTATCCCCAAACCACCACCAAATCCACATATTCCAAACGTTCTAAAATCTGACAAATTGGAAGATAATTCTAAACAACACTACATTCACACAATTCCATCCACAAATCAAGGAAATTCATCTCCTTTTTCAGAAAGCAGCAAAGAAGTGAAATCTACGAGCGGTTTTGAAAATCCTTTTATAGCGAAAAAAGAACCAGAATTAAATAATTCAATTATAGTTCCCCAAGAACAAAACCCTTTTATTTCATCATCAGTCAAAAAAAATGGAGATAAATTAAGTACTTCATCTAAAGACAATTCTCAAAAGAATACAATTCCTTTTATATTCCCAACAAAACCTACTACTTCATCATCTTTAACAAATCATAAAACAACATCCACTTCAGAGATATCTACTGTTAATTTACCCAATAATTCATTTACAAAAGAACAATCTGCACCACATTCATCAAAACTATCTTCTTCTGGAATACATTCTACTTCATCTTCTTCATTAGCACCTTTTATTCCCGGACAAGATTCAAATGAGAAAAAATCTTTCGAAAATAAACGTGAATTACTTGAAAAGAAATTAGAGTTAAAAATTCCTGCAAAAACGTTTACTGGGACTGTCAATCCTTTTTTAACACCAAAATCTACAATGATTCCTCCTGTGCCAAAAAAACCGTCACCAAATCCCTTTATCAAACAAAGGGAATCTATTAGTCCCAAACAAATCGTATGTCCTAATTGTGGAAATGTACTACCTAAAAAATTTAAGTATTGTAATAAATGCGGTGTTTTAATGAAATATTAGAGCATTTAAATCAGTGTTCATTAAGAATAATATTATGGCTGAAGAGAACAATACTTTAGGATTTTTACAGCAACAAGTGGATCTTTTAATTAAGAATTTTGGCGGATATTGGCCTCCATTATCCATGTTGGCTTCAGTTATCGAAGAAGTTGGCGAAATCAGTCGTGAATTAAATGCTTTTGAAGGTTTTAAGCCAAAAAAGCAAAATAAAAAATATTTGCCTCATGAGAAGTTAGCTGAAGAATTAGGAGATGCATTATTCAGTTT
The DNA here is from genome assembly GCF_054039255.1 of Candidatus Harpocratesius sp. NCBI lineage: Archaea > Promethearchaeati > Promethearchaeota > Promethearchaeia > Promethearchaeales > Promethearchaeaceae > Candidatus Harpocratesius > Candidatus Harpocratesius sp. The sequence continues at coordinate 32,281 of NZ_JBPLBG010000027.1, read as the reverse complement.
GATATGTATTGCGAATTATTATCAAATTGATTTATCAAGGGCTTTTCAACGAATTCTTCGAAAATACCAAGAAAGAGATCAAAAGCGTTTTTCTTCTGATTTCAAATCTTCTCCTTCATCTTGATTCCATTCTTTGATAATTAAGTGGCTACTACTCTCAATGATTTCAGGAATTTGATCAATATCATTTAAAAATTTCAAATAAAGGGTTTGTGTATTTTCAGCAGCTAGAATAAACATTAAATCATATTCACCTGTTATATATGAAATTTGACGAACTTCTGGGATTTTTCGAAGTTTTGCAATAACATCTAAGCTTTTACCAACTTGAATTTTCAAAAAGGTCATAATTTTCACGTTCATTTTTGCCATACCTCTAGCACAAAATGTGAGTGTATTTCTTTTAAACCTGGAATTTGTTCAATTAATTCGAAGATCCTGACAAGTTCTTCTGAAATTTGTACTCCTATCTCAATAAGAATGTCAAAATAACCTGAAATTACTTGCATTTTTTGAATTTCAGGAATATCTTTTAAGGCAACTAGAAATTCTCTTTTTCGTTGATTTTCAATTTTTAGAAAGCTAACAACTTGAATTTCCATAATATTTTTCTCCTAAAGTGAATCATTAAAATTTTGCTCAAAATGCTCAGATTGCTTTTCAGAAAGTTTAGAAAATTCCATGCGTTCTTTTATTGAGATGCCTTTATATTGTTCTGGTATGGATCGATCGATATTTTGACTTTGATTCAAAACAAATAATAATTCATACCGTTTTAAACCGGGTAATTTAGAAATTTGATTGTAAATAACTTTATTCAGTATTTTTGCAGTAGGAAATTGAAATTCTACCATAAGATCAAATTCTCCTACAAGAGATCTAACTTCTTTGGCAGATTTGATTAAATATAAATCCTTCATAGCCAAAAAATGGAATTGAGGTTCTATCTTTATAAACAAATAAGCATGAATCTGTGCTTGCGTTTCACTAACAAATTTTGTAATAACTGAAATACTAAGTAAAAATATTATAATAAATAACCAAGATGTTGGAAAAGTTTCAGATAATACTGTTACACCGAGAATAATATTAATAATAGGTTCAAGTAATTGAAGTACTCCAACCCACAAATCAAATGGCGCGGATTTCGGCCAAGAAGTTGACAAGTAATAATATAATGTATAAGGAGCAATAGTTAATCCTAAAATTAAAATGAGTCCATTCAAAGAAAACATAATCGCTCCAATTTCAGGTAATTCCAAAAAGAATAGTGCTATTTCGTCTTGTAAGGACTGGTTTGGTATTGAAATTTTTGCAATAAATAGAAGTGGAATGAATGTAATCACACAAAGTATACTTAATATTGTCAGTTTAAGTAAAACTCGCAAAAATTTATAATTAGAATTTACTCGTATAATTGTAAATTCTGTATTTGACAATCGATCCATCCCGCTTGAAATAACAAAAAAGGAGAGAACTACTCCATATCCAATCACAAGAATCAATGATTGAATTGAAAATTTTGAATTTGATTCAATTGATTGCGAATTTAATCCTAATATAATTGAAGCTACAATTAAAGTGATTAAGTAAATTAATTTAAAACCTGAAATTTCTTCTTTACCCATCCCCCATTTAATTCCTGCAATAATTATCAAACTTAAAATTACTCCAATTGCTGTTGTAATTGCTCCAATTGTTTTTAGACAATAGAAAAAGAGAAAAGTCATAACATTCAAGCCAAATATCGCAATAACTAACAGATAAAGCCATTGAGGAAAAAAGAAAAAATCTGCATTTTTTTCTAATAAATAACTCCAAAGTTGAATTACTTTAATTTTCTCTTCGTTTGTTTTCTTGAAATGTTCGAAAATCATAATTCCAATAATAATTAGGAGTAAAATAATAGTCATTGCCAAAAATCGCATAAAAATTATAGAAAATGATGAGAATTGCGAAAATAGCTGTTTCGCTGGTAAAGGAATCAAACCCCAAAGCAAGTTGCATAAGCTAAGAAGAAAAATTTTACGGGTTAGCTCCTTCATGAAACTCCTTTTGTATAAGGAATCCTTATAAATAAGGTTATTGAAGTTATTGATAAGAAAAGTTGGAAATATTTATAATTATTGAACAAAAATGATCTTTTTTTTTTAATTGATCAAATTGAAGGCAAAAATACCTTTTATTTTCTGACTTCTTTAAATCTTACACTAAATTTTGCCAAAAAATCCGTATGGCAAAAGCTTTAATTATTTAGTTAGTACTAATTTATCTGTTTATCGGCGAGAGTGGAATGTCAAACAAAGAATCAGACTTTATTTTAGCTTTTGATCACGGGACTTCAGGTATGAAGACAGCTATAATATCGACAAAAGGTGAGATATTAGGATTTGCTTTTCAAAATTATGGTATGTATTATTTTGAACAAGGATGCGCTGAACAAGATCCTGAAGATTGGTGGCAGGCACTGTTGAAAACTAGTCATCAAGTAATTAATCAAACTCACATTGATCCAAAGAAAATAATTGCGATTACTTCAAGTAATCAAATGGATGGAACCATTCCAGTTGATCGAGATGGGAATCCATTACACAACTGCATTACATGGCTTGATAGTCGAGGTTCAAGCGTAATTAAAGAGAAATTTGGTGGTATAATTGGTGGCTACAACCTCCGTACTATTTTCAATTGGTTATTCCGCACTGGGGGGGTTCCGGGACTTTCTGGTAAAGACATTATTGCCCATATTCTTTGGCTTAAAACAAACTTTTCAGATATCTATAATCAGACATGGAAATTTCTCGATTGCAAAGATTTTCTTAATTATCGTCTTACCGGCAAAATTGCCACTTCTTATGACTGTGGAATTTTAACGTGGCTTGTAAACGATACTGATATCAATAATATTCATTTCGATGATAAATTAATCCGTTTGGCTCAGTTAGATCGAGAAAAACTACCAGATTTACACACAGCAACTCATATTCTTGGTCCTGTTCTCCCACAAATTGCACAAGAATTGGGAATTCCTCGCAATACAAATGTGATAATTGGAGCAGGTGATATGGCTAGTGCTGCAGTCGGTTCTGGGGCAATATTAACTGGACAAGGGCATGTGAGCTTGGGAAGTTCATCTTGGATTATTTCTCACACTCCACGCCGAAAATTAGATATTGATCATTACATTGGATCAATTCCTTCTGCAATCCCTTCCATGTATATGATCGTTGGGGAACAAGAAGCTGCAGGAATTACACTTGCATGGTTAAAAGACAATATTTTATATCATAAAGATCAGCTCCTTCATGATGAAGGTCAGCCAGATGTTTATAAGATTTTTGATAAACTTGTAAGTGAAATTCCACCTGGAGCAAACAATCTCATTTTCACTCCATGGTTGTATGGGGAACGCAGTCCAATTGAAGATCACACTTTACGTGGAGGATTGTTCAATATCAGTTTGGATACTGATCGTCGTCATTTATTGCGGGCAATTTTCGAAGGTGTGGCTTTTAATTCACGGTGGTTGCTCCAATTTGAAGAAAGACTGATTGGAAGGAAATTTTCAGAGATTTCCATGATTGGTGGTGGTGCCAGTAGTGATGTCTGGTGTCAGATTTATGCAGACATTCTCAATCGGAAGATTAAGCAGGTTTCTCATGGTAAAGAATCAAATTCAATTGGAGCATCGCTTATTGCATCAGTAGCTTTGGGAAAAATTACATGGGAGGAAATTCCTAAATTAATTTCATTTAAAGCAGAATATACTCCAAAAATTGAAAATAAAAAACTTTATGATCGTTTATTTAGAGAATTTGTAAATATTTATTCCAATAACCGGAGAATGTATCAACGGTTAAATAAATTAAAGCGCTAGATTGAAAAAACTGGAAATTTTTTTAATTTCATGTTTTCATGTTCTTTAATTTTATGAAAAGAATTAAAAGAAATCAATATTAAGCTTCTTCAATTTCAACTTCATCAAAGACCTCATCTTCTTCAATCTCTTCTAAAAATCGAGAAGGACCATTAAGCTGATCATGATCAAATCTAGGGATTATTTCAGGATAGGTAAGGTAAAGAACATCCTTAGCTCGGGTGCAAGCAACATAGAATAATCTGCGTTCTTCTTCGATTTCTTGAGGATCTCCAATAGATCGAGATGAAGGCATTCGACCATCAACCAAATTAATAACATAAACTACTTTCCATTCTAATCCTTTAGCTTGATGAATTGTAGAGAGAATTAATGGCTTTTCATCTTCAGTTTTATCCCCTTGAATGATAGTTTCTCCTTGTAAATTATATTGGGTGAGAATATCTGCTAAAAATTCTCGAACAGAATGATACTTTGCAGCAAAATTTTGTAATTCTTTTAAATCTGCTAATCTATCTTCATAATTCTTCATATATCGAGAAGGAAATATCGGTTCAAGGTAATTTGTTATTTTTCTAATGATCTCTGGTAAAGATGGCCAATGCTCTTCTGGAAGTAGTTCTTTTGAATGGTTCTTAAATGCTAATTTTTGATAAAATTTCTGAAGCGTTTGAAGATTTTCCAATCCTATTTTTCGTAGACGTTTACCCCGCATTTCGATTTCTAAATTACAGAATACAAACCCATTTAGTATATTCGGACGTTTTGATAATTGTGTGATGATTTTTTGCGCACCATTATCCGAAACCCCTTCGTGCATTGAAAGTACTCTAATCCATTGAATTGTATCTGTTGGATTGGCTAAAATGCTAAGGAAAGCAATTAAATCTTTAATATGGGCTTGTTCAAAAAATCTCACCCCTGCACGCATTTCATAGGGAATTTTTTGTCTGACCAATTCTTGTTCCAGCTCAATTGCATGAAATCTGGCACGAAAAAGTACCGCTTGTTCGTGTAATGGGATATTTTCATCACGATGGAATAATATCTGTTGGCAAATCAATTGAGCTTCTTGTTCTAAAGAATAACATGGAACCATCATTGGGCGCTCTTTACTTTCACGAATTGCTCTTAGCGTTTTTGAAAATCCAATTTTGTTTTTAGAAATGCTTGCATTCGCAAGAGCCAATATTTCTGGTGTACTTCTATAATTTGTCTCTAATTTATATATTTGGCAATTTGGAAAAATTGTTGGAAAATCTAGCATGTGTTCATAATTTCCTCCCCGGAAACGATAAATAGATTGTGCATCATCTCCTACCACAGTTACCGATTTTGCATGTTTACCTAGTTCGATTACGATTTGAGCTTGGATAGCATTAACATCTTGATATTCATCTACCAATACATGATGAATCGAATCCCTATATGTTTGGGAAATTGAGTCATTTCGAAGAAACTTAAGGTAATTCACCAAAAGATCATCAAAGTCCATTACATTATTGGATTTCTTTTGTTTTTTAAATACTTCTATAGTTTCAGCAATTTCTTTTCCCAAATCTTCATAAGAAGGATAATATTCTGATAATACATCTTTTAATGATTTCCCTAAATTAATTATTTTGGAAGAAATATCAAGTATTTGAGGTGATTTAGGAATACGACGGCGATCATGTTCATTAAAGCGATTTGCTACAATTAATTTCATCAAATGCTTTTGATCACCAGGATCTAAGATCGTAAAATTTGGAGAATAACCCATCTGTGATGCATATTTTCGAAGAGCTAAGTTGGCAATATGATGAAATGTCCCTGCTTTTAAACCTCGGATTTCCTTTCCCACTAACCCTTGCACTCGACTTATCATTTCTTGAGCGGCTTTTTTTGTGAATGTAACTAAAAGAATTGCATCAGCGGGAACGTGTTGGTTAATTAAATATGCAACTCTATATGTTAACATACGTGTTTTTCCAGAACCGGCTCCGGCAATAACTAAAGCAGGTCCTTTTGAGTGTAAAACTGCTTGAAGCTGTTCTGAATTTAATTCCTTTTGGAATTTTGGGGGAATTTCTATTGGTTTGGTCTTCAGTTTAATAACTTTTTTTACCATAAAATTGATCACTTGTTCACTTTGTCCAGTTGTTCTTTTTTTTTAAACATCGGACTGGTTCTTGTATGCTGATATGACTGCAATAAATTATCTTTATAACAATTTTTTCCTTTAAAAAAATTCCCCGTATTGTGATCTTATTAATTTTTGGCGAAATTTATGGAGAAAATTATCAATATTATAAATAATATAAGAACTTATCCGCACTTGATAATTGTAGTAAATTTAAAAATGATAATAAAGAATTCGTTTTAAATCATTGAGAAATTCATCAATGTGAGCATGATTTACATGCGGCATACTTACAAAGCGTAATAATCCTCTATTTTCAAAGAAACCTAAATACCAATCATGTTCTCGCAGAATTTGATTTAATTTTTTAATTTTCTTAGAAGATCTTATATTATTTCCGTTAGAAAATTGGATACCTAATACATTTGTTTCAGGAGAACACACAGTACTTAACTGAGGTATTTTTTGAATTTGATCCTCCAAATATTTAGTCAAATCCCATGCTTGCTGAACAATTTCCAAAAATCCTTCAAAACCAAGAAAATGGATAAGACCCCAAAATGAAATGGCTGGTGCTCCTGGACGTGTTCCTAAAATATTAAAGGTTCTAAAACCTCCTCCTGCTAAGTAAGGAATTTTAAATCCATTTTCCTTTTTAACCTTAGAATTATCATCATCACCATCTTTTACTAAAAAAATTCCAGATGGATTTACATTCATACCCATTTTATGTGGATCTACGCTGATTGTGTTAACATATGGGGATCTAAAATCATAAATTGGAAATTGATGCCCTAATTTTTCTAAAAATGGAAGCACAAAACCTCCAAAAGCTCCATCTATATGAAGAAACTTATGATATTTGCGGGCTAATTCTGCTATTTTATCGGTGGGATCTACTAAACCTAAAGCACTTGTTCCAGCAATACCCACCAAAGCGATGGTACTATCATTTATTAAGCTTTGATATTCGTGCATATCAGGATGGAAATCATCTTTTAAATGTGCAAAGCGTAATTCGATATTCATAAGTCGGGCAATCTTTTCAAAACTATAATGAGCTGCTTCAGATAAGACTATATTGGGATGAGAAATCTCCGGTTGAAGGGATCTTGCTAAATAAATTGCAATAATGTTGGACTCGGTTCCACCTGAAGTCATATTTCCTTTTATTGTATCAGTATGTGATGCTCCAAGTAAGGAACCCATCATTTGAACCAATTTTGCTTCAATTTTCGCCGTCCCTGGGTTTAAACCACGATCACCCAAGTTTTTCTCCATATATTCAGAATACAGTTTTGCAGCAAAAAAATGCGGTTGGGTTGACATAGCACCAAGAACTCGCCCTGACTTATATGAAACATCATTTAGGACATCATTTCTCAACATATTGTTAATTAATTCGGGGTTTGAACCATATTTAGGAAAAGAAGAAATTGTAAGTGTATTATGAGAAAAGAGGCTTTCAAAATCGATGTTAGTTTTGCTTCGTTGACTTAATTCCATTATATAATCCTCTATTCTCTATGTATATAACTCATTTTTCTCAATGTCAAATATAAACCCTTGATTTCATGCCACATTCTCAAAGAGAAAGATTTTTCACTCCTTATCCTACCTTCAAATTCAAAACAACCTTAAAACTTTAGAAAGATCTAGTATAAACTATTTTATTCGAGACAATTTACACTTTAATCACTTGATAAATTATATATGAAAAGATTATGGTAATTTTTTATATATAATTCCTATTTGTAAACAATCGTAATATTTTTATAAGTGGTTCGTGTGAGGTAAGATGTTAGAAAACAATATTGTCGAATAAAAAAGGAGGTTAAATTGATTTATGCAAGAATTAGAAAAAATTAATGAATTCTCTGGCATCCTCACCTTTGTATCCCATCAAACTCACACCATTTCTGAGATTCTTTCCCGACTAAATTTAGAAGAAAAGCATTTTGCTGTCTTGGTTAATGGACACAAAGTAGATTTGAATACAATTGTTAAAGATGATGATGAAATCACTGTGTTACCTAAAATTGCAGGAGGATAAGTATACCATTAATTTATTTAAAGAAATGTCCAAAAAAATTTTCATTTATTGAGATCACCATCTTTTCATATCTTAATTAATTTTATTTTTTGTGCTTCATTTTGATTATTGGAAAAAAAAATTTAATTTAATATTTTAGTTCGAGAGCGTTTGATTATGGGACCAAGAAAGGAATGCGAGTTGTGCGGACGAGAAACATATTCATTAGTGCGACGTGAAATTGAAGGAGTTCTTATGTATGTATGCCCTGATTGTAAAGAATATGGTGTTGAACCTAAAGCTGATCGCCTAGCTCGAGCAAAACAAATCCGAAGAAAGCGTAATTCAGAAAAATTTCAATCAATTTACAAAACTGGCACTAGTTCTGGTGTAGGTTCTGGATCCAAGCTACGCTCTCAACACTCATCGCAAAGATCCATATCACGCAAAAGAAATGCTAAGATCGCAAATTTAAAAGTTGTGGATAATGCTCCAGAAATATTATTAAAATGCCGTACCAAATTAGGGCTTTCTGCAAAAGATTTCGCACATTCTGTCCTTGTAAAAGATAATTACTATAAAAGAATTGAGAAAAACACTACTCCATTACCAATTGATATTGCTCGTAAATTTGAAAAAAAATACCGACTAAAACTTGTTGAAGAAGAAAATGCTGGAGATGAAGAAGAGATCTTATCTAAATTTATGGCGCCTCGATCGAAATCGGCAGATTCAGTCATCTATTTTCGTAAACGTGGGGAAAAACCGGAATATGACCAGTAATCTCCATAAATATTGAATTTGATCACCTTCTAAGGTTCGTTTTATTGTGAAGAAATATGCAGTAATTATCCAAGTGTTCCATCCAAATTTACATCAATACTCATTTGCTGAAATGGAAGGCTTGGTGGAAAGTGCGGAGTACACCATCTGTGGGCAAGTGACCCAAATATTGAATAGAATCAACCCCACCTATTTTATTGGAAAGGGAAAATTCAAGCAATTACAGAAGTTTCTGGATGGATATTTTGATACTAATGATCATGCGACTAGATTGGTAAATTCTGCTAAAAATGAGAAAAATTCACATGATTTCGATTTTGAGACCGATTTTGATAATGATCTTGAAATGAATTATGATTCAAATTTACAATCTGATTTTGGACATCCTTCTGATGAGGGAGTCGATGGAATTTTAGTATTTGATGATAACTTGAGTAAGAATGATATAGAGAGTGTAGAATCTAAAATTAAAGATTCTGAAGAGAATGTAAAAATAGATTCCATTGATTTTCCACCTTCACTTTCTCATCGATCTGAACTGACACTAATCTTTAATAATCGGTTAAGTTATTCACAAATCTCTACATTATCCAAAGAGCTTGGAGTACTCGTCAAAGACAGGGATGATGTAATTCTTGAAATTTTTGAATTGAATGCCCGTACTCGAGAAAGTAAACTCCAAATTGAATTAGCTCGTATGGCTCTTCAAACTAATATCATTAAAAAAGAATTTGGAATGCACCTTAATGAAAAACAAGGTCGTGACTTCATGGGAAAGGGATTACGGGGTTGGGAACCTCAATTACGTGCTTTTCGCCAGCGTAAAAAGAAAATTCAAAAAGAATTAATAAAAATCTCGCATCAAAGATATCTTCGTAGAAAAAACAGAAGTAAATTGTTTAATATTGGTGTAGTCGGATATACTAATGCAGGTAAATCCACATTAATGAATACATTGGCTAAAACTCATCTAGAAACCGCAAATCATGAGTTTACAACAATTTCACCAGTAAGTCGTAAAGTAACCATTCCTCATTTTGATAATTACGGGCGATGGGCTGGTGATGAAGTAATTCTTACTGATTCTGTTGGATTTATAATGGATATGTCTCCTGTTCTTATTGATGCTTTCTTAAGCACATTGGAGGAGCTCCAATTCTCGAATTTACTCTTGATTTTGGTGGATTGCTCAGATTCTATGGTAGATATTAATCAAAAAATTCAAACAACCCTTTCTATTCTACAAAGAATTAATATCGATGATCTTCCGCGCTTCTTTTTGTTAAATAAAATTGATCTACTAACGTCAGATGATCTAAAGGAACGAATTCAATATCTAAAGCTCCTTTATCCTCAAGAACATTGGTTTTCTATTTCTGCACAGAATAAATCAACTTTGGAAAATGTAATTAGCGATATACGAAAATATAAAAGAATGCATTTTCATCAATAATTACTGTATTTCTCTCTATAAATCGCTGAAATCAACAAAAATTGCCCAATAACCAATCAATTGTACTACAGTAGAAGCAAAATTTTTTTTGTTATGTGATCTTTCCTATCTTGTTTCCTCTTTTTGAGGGAAGATTTTATAACACTTTTTAGAAGAGAAAATCTCTTTTTTTTGCAAAGCGGCGGTAATCAAGTGGTTAAGATGCTGGACTGCTAATCCAGTGCCTTTACAGGCGCGAGGGTTCAAATCCCTCCCGCCGCGCTTAATATTTCTTCAAATTTTGTTGTTTTTTGATTTTAGAAAATTTCATTAGAACTTAAAATTATTTTGTAAATATCTAAAAAATTAGAAAAAATAAGCATCGCAATAGATAAAATAACCGATTTAAATAAATTTTCTAAATTTTTACTCTAATTAATAACTATTGATGATTTTATATCTGACAATGATATTTTTAATTATTTCTAAGTTTTTATTTCTCAAATTAAGAAATCAAATACCAAAGATAAAATTTGTCAGAAATCATTTTTTACGATTTAACTTTTCGGCATCTTTTAATGAAAGTATTCATATTGAACATTGGAATCGTAATCTGTTGAATTCTGATGTGAATCTCGGATTCATACAGTGAAATAATACGTTTGAATATCTTGGGAGAAAAATATTGATATTTTTATATCTCAAGGAAAAGAAGATCAAACGAAATGGAGAGATATACATGGTACAACCTTTAAAACTAGATAAATCGAATGCACTCTATAAGGAAGCTCTTGGATTAATTCCTGGTGCGATATTAGGAATTAGAAGACCATATAATTTTGTTGAAGGAGAATATCCTATATTTTTTAAACGTGCTAAAGGCGTTAAAGTTTATGACGTTGATGGAAATGAATATATTGATTATCTATGTGCTTATGGACCAATAATAATTGGACATAGGGAAAATGAAATTGATGAAGCGGTTATCGCTCAAATTCAGGAAAATGGATTTTGTATGTCTTTAACTCAACCCGTTCAAAATAAATTAGCAAAAAAATTACAAACGCTAATTCCCTCTTGTGAAAAATGCGTTTTTGTCAAAACAGGTTCTGATGCTACTACTACAGCTGTCCGTATTGCTCGTGGATATACAAATCGAACTAAAATTCTACGATGTGGTTATCATGGATGGCACGATTGGTGTGTTGAAGTTAAAGGTGGAATTCCGGAAAAATTATATGAAGATGTTTTTGAATTTGAATATAATAATTTAGAACAGTTAGAAAACTTAATGAAAATTCATGGATCGGAAGTAGCGGCTATTATAATTACTCCTGTCGGTCATCCTTTAGGACATAAAGTTCAAATGCCACAATCTGGATATTTAGAAGCAGTGAAGAAATTAGCCCATGAATATGGTGCAGTTTTGATATTTGATGAAATTCGCAGTGGATTTCGGGTAAATCTAGGAGGTGCGCAGAAAGAATTTGGAGTAACTCCCGATTTAGCAGTCTTTGGAAAAGCTATTGCAAATGGTTATGCGATTTCTGTGGTTGTAGGAAAAGCAGAAATTATGGATGTGTTAGAACACGACGTCTTTTTAAGCTCAACATTCTTTCCAAATAGTCTTGCTCAAGTAGCTGCCCTAAAAACTATTGAAATAATGGAGCGAGATGATGTTTTGGGCGTGATCCGGCGCAAAGGGACTGATTTTGGAAAAGGTATACAGGATATTATTGAAGATGTTGGTGTTCCATGTGAATTTTCAGGTGGTCCATGGATGCCTTTTATTACATTTAAACATGACCCCGAGAAAAAATACAAAACGTTACGTCCTGCCTTCTATACGAGTTTGATTCGCCGGAAAGTATTCTTACAACCGTATCACCATGGATATATTGCTTTCCGCCATTCTGAAGAAGATCTCTCCTATACTCTGGAAGCAATTAGAGAAAGTTTGAAAGAAATAAAGAATCTCTAATAATTAATGCAATTGGGTAAAAATATAATTTGATAAAAATATAATAGTGAGAAAAAAATGATGGAAAAAGTAATTATAACTGCTGCAATATGTGGCGCTGAAGTGTCTAAAGAGCATAATCCCGCAGTTCCTTATACTATTGAAGAAATTGGAAGAGAAGCGGAAAGTGCATATAAAGCAGGTGCCTGTATTATTCATTTACATGTTCGAAATGATGATGGCACACCGACTCAAGATAAGGATCGATTTGCAGCTGCCATCGCTGAGATAAAAAAACGCTGCCCGGATGTAATTATTCAACCTTCGACTGGAGGTGCAGTAGGCATGACTGATTCCGAACGATTGCAACCCACAGAATTAAACCCTGAAATGGCAACTTTAGATTGCGGAACTTGCAATTTCGGAGGCGATGATATTTTTGTTAATACTGAAAATATGATTAAGAATTTTGCAACCAGAATGAAAGAGCGCGGTATTAAACCTGAGTGCGAGGTGTTTGATAAAGGAATGATCGACATGGCACTTAGATTACATCGAAAGGGCTTTATTCCTGGACCATTACATTTCAATATGGTAATGGGTGTTAATGGGGGAATTAGTGGAACACCTAGAGATCTGTTGTTTATGGTGGAAAGTATTCCATCTGATGCAACTTTTACTGTGTGTGGCATTGGTAGGGCAGAATTTCCTATGATAACGATGTCTCTATTGTTGGGGGGTCATATAAGAGTTGGATTTGAAGATAATATTTATCTTGCAAAAGGAGTACTAGCAAAATCAAACGGCGAATTAGTGGCAAAAGCTGTGAGAATTGCGCGAGAATTAGGTCGAGAGATTGCTACACCTAATGAAGCACGAAATATTCTGGGATTGAAACCATAAAATTTGAATTAATCCAAAGATTTTAAGCGTTTTTTCATATTTTTTATTTTAACCATATATTTCATTACAATCTTATTATTATAAGCGACGAAGACAATCCTCCTTAAGAATATTGTTGATTACTAACATATCAATATCTTCAATCAGATGCGAATTTAGTAATTCCTGATAAACTTTATTCATAAATGTGTGTTGATTGGGTGTGTGAGCGAAAATAACAAAATTTTTGGAACCCAATGTTGCATAAACTGCCCAAACTTCCTGAATTGATTCAAGCAAGGAAGAAACTTCAACAATATAATTTGGATGAATTTTTGCTTTTAATAAAAGACAAATATTAAATTCTTCTTGAACACCTGTAAGATTAATGTGTGCGTGATATCCTTGGATAATTCCTTCTTGCTCAAGCCGTTTAATGCGATAATTAATTGTAGATAAAGAAACTTTTACAATTTCTGCCAATTTACTTCGTGGGATTTGACAATTTTTTTGTAATTCTTTTAATAATATTTTATCAATATCATCAAGAAAACTTCTCCGTTCATTCATAATACTTTCACTCAGCCAGATCTTTCAATGTAAATAATAAGGATTTCATGACATCATATAAAATTTGAACATCATGAACTTGAACTTTATAATTTGAGGGATATACTCCAATTTCTGTAGGACCAATAGATAATGCTTGCATATGTGGGAATTTTAGAGCAATCACACCTGGTTCTAAGACCCAATAACTTCGGTTAACACGAACAGGATGATTAAGCCGGTCTTCATAAATGTGTTTTACTAAATGCAAGAATGTTCCAGGAGTAGTGGGTTCCCATACTGGAAAATTATAATCATTTATCACATTCCATCCAAAATATTGAGCACAAGATAATGTACGATTAAAAGCTTGCAATTCTGATTGGTTATCCCCTCGAGATTTGCATGATAATTCTATCTTATTATCTAAAAAGCGAATTCTAGCGAAATTATTTGATATTTTACCCGCTTCGTTTTCTACAGCTGTTTTTTGTATCAATCCTTGAGGTATCCATGCAGCTAAACTCAATATTTCAGCGGATTGAGTGGCATCTAAAATGAGAAATGGTTTGCTTTCTTCAACAATAATTTGAAGATCTGGTTCCAAACTTTGACCATATTCACTAAATCGCTTAAATTTTCTTATTATTCGACGAATTTCATCATGAAGAATTTCTATTGCACTCGCTGCATCTGTACTTGAAAGGGCAAACCAAACATCACTTGATTGTGGAATAAATCGATATAATTCTCCCCCTTTCCAATTTCCAATATAGACAGAATATTCTGAATTAATACTAATCAAGCAGCGTGCAATAATTTTTAGCGCGTTTGCCCTGAAAAAATGGATTTCTGAACCAAGTTCTCCTCCTTGTAGCCCTGAAACCCGAATATGGTAGAAATTTAATGACCCAAATGAATCAGATGATGAGAGCTTGATTGATTTCCAGAATACAAATTCAGAACAACCCGCTGCTCCATTAATAATTGAGGCGATATCTACTGCATCAAAATTTAATAGAAAATGGCTTTGAATATTAAAAAATGTTGGATCAAGATTTAATGCTCCAATAAATTGACCATTTTTTTTTACAGTGAATAATGCTTCAATTGGTCCATGTTGTAAATTACCTGATTTATCTGTCAGAACTGTCAAAATCAGACCTACCCCAACCACAGAATCATCAAGAAGTGGTGTCCCGATAATTTCAAACCATGTCCCCGGTGGATCTAAGTGAATTGTTGAAGTCAGCATTTCTTGAGTAGAATTTGATGGTGTGGTCGCTAAATCATAATGAGCTTGAAGCAAAATAGGAGGATATCGCTCAAAGCCTGGAGTTGCTGGTTTAGTGATAAAAATATTTCCTAATGAGTCCTCAGAAATTAGTAAATTAAGATGATATTTTTGGTTTTTTTTGACAATCCATCGTTTTATACGCTGATGAATGGGAATTACGGGCAGATTATTTGAAGATTTTCCATAAATTTCTTCAAATATTGCCCAAATACTTGAAGGTGTCAGATCTTTATATTTCATTTATAATTAATTTAAAGTAAAAACTATTTAATTAGCTTTCTCTTATTCGAAATTTTCACTAATACTTTTTATAGATATTTGCATGAAATTATAGGTGGAGAAATGGATACTTTTTAAGTTAGTTTCGTTAATAAACTTGAACTTATATAAGTAAAGTTCTGAACATCTCTTTTAACCTAATATTGGTGCTTCTGATTTACCTTACAAAACTTAGGTGTATAAAAATGGAAAAACCAGGAAACAAATTTGGAACCCATCGGGTTATTTCCCCAGTGGGTAGTCTACCTCAAAATTGCGATAAACTCGATAATAACATGGATATTTTTTACGACAATGAAATTTTGATTGATGTCCAATCATTGAATATTGATTCAGCTTCCTTTCATCAAATTAAAGAATCTTGTAATGCAGACGAAGAAAAAATGAAAGCTCGAATAATGGAGATCGTGGCAACACAAGGAAAACATCGTAATCCAGTCACTGGTTCTGGTGGAATGCTGTTGGGTACCGTAGAACGAATTGGTTCAAAATTACAAGGTAAAATTAATTTGAATGTTGGTGATAAGATTGCTACATTGGTTTCACTTTCATTAACTCCATTACGAATTGATGAGATCTTAAAGATCAATATGAACATTGATAGAGTAGATATCAAAGGAAAGGCAATCTTGTTTGAAAGTGGAATTTATGCCAAAATTCCTGATGATTTTAGTGAAGCTGTCGCTTTAGCTGCACTTGATGTAGCCGGTGCTCCTGCACAAACAGCTAAGTTGGTAAAACCAGGACAAAAAGTCTTGATCCTTGGTGCTACAGGTAAATCTGGAATGTTATGTGCTTATGAAGCGCGAAAGCGTGTTGGACCAACTGGGCTTATTCTTGGAAATGCACGTAATGAGAGTCGTGCTGAATATTTAATGAAATTTGGTTTTTGCCATAAAGCTGTAATTGCAAATGCGCAAAATCCTGCTGAAATCTATGAGAAAACGATGGAAGCTACTGGAGGAGAAGAAGTTGATCTTGTGATCAATTGTTTAAATGTTCCTGATGCCGAAATGTCATGCATTTTACCATGCAAAGATGGAGGGATTGTTTATTTCTTTTCAATGGCCACCAGCTTTACAAAAGCCGCTTTAGGTGCAGAAGGAGTTGGCAAAGATGTATCCATGATTATTGGGAATGGATATACCAAAGATCATGCAGAAATAACTTTAGAACTCTTGCGTGAAAGTTCTACATTGCGAAAATTATTCGAAGATAAATACGTATAAGTTATAGAAGAAACAATTTTGTGCCAAAATAGATATGGTTTTTATAGACTTTCTAAAAATCTTTTTTTATATTATATTTTTAATTTCTTATTTCATGGGTGTTTTTCATGCGGGTAAACAGACGAAAAGAATTATTTGGAGACGTTCCTGATTCTGATTGGAACGATTGGCGGTGGCAAGTTGGTAATCGAATTGAAACCGTCGATGAATTAAAGAAATATCTACCTCTAACTGAAGAGGAAGAAGCCAGTGCTCGCCAATGCGTGGCAAAATTTCGTATGGCGATTACACCATATTATCTTAGCCTAATCGATCCAAATGATCCACATGATCCAATTCGCCGTCAAGCAGTTCCAACTGCTGGTGAATTAATACAATGTAAAAATGATATTGTGGATCCGTTACATGAAGATGAAGATTCTCCTGTACCAGGATTAACACATCGATATCCCGATCGTGTCCTATTTTTGATTACAGATATGTGTAGTATGTACTGTCGTCATTGTACTAGACGTCGATTTGCAGGTTTTCACGACAAACAACCTTCCACAGATCAAATTGATAAAGCCATTGAATATATCCGAAATACCCCACAAATACGTGATGTTCTTCTTTCTGGTGGAGATGCGTTACTTGTATCTGATAAACGATTAGAATATATTATTTCTCAGTTGAGAGCAATTGAACATGTTGAAATTATCCGTATTGGATCACGAACACCAGTAGTCATGCCACAGCGAATTACTCCTGAATTGGTTTCCATGATACAAAAATATCATCCTATTTGGTTAAACACTCATTTTAATCATCCACATGAAATTACTGAAGATTCAAAACGCGCATGTGAAAGATTAGCAAATGCTGGAGTTCCATTAGGGAATCAATCCGTTTTATTAAAAGGTGTAAATGATAGTCTTTTTACCATGCGAAAATTAGTTCATGAACTTGTTAAAATTCGTGTAAGACCTTATTATTTGTATCAGTGTGATTTATCTATGGGTTTGGTTGATTTTCGAACTACAATTTCTAAAGGAATTGAAATAATTGAGGGATTACGTGGTCATACCAGTGGATTCTGTGTTCCTACATTTATTGTTGATGCACCTGGTGGTGGCGGAAAAATTCCAGTTCAGCCGAATTATGTTATATCACAAAATGATCACAAGGTAATTCTACGAAATTATGAAGGAGTCATTTGTCGTTATGATGAGCCTGAAAATTATACGCCTGGAATCATTCATGATGAATACGAAGATGAAGAAGGGCAATTAACTGGTGTTATTAAACTCATTAAGAACATAAGTGAGAACGGTAAAAATATCACCATTGAACCTGCTGTTTTAGAACGACACTTGCGGAATGAAGCCAGAAAAAAATCACCAAAATAATCCCTTTTTTTTGAATTATTAGAGTTGGTTAAAAAGTGCCGTCAAACTTTCCATTCAATCAAAATTCAGATATTCTTAACCAAATTTTGAAATATAAAACAATTTCAATTATCGGATTGGGAAAAAATGTCGGTAAAACAACCACTCTGAACTATATTATTGAATTACTTAGATCTACCCAACAATTTGCGTTGACTTCTATCGGAAGGGATGGAGAAAAATATGATGAAATCTTCAATAATCCCAAACCACAAATTTTCGTACCAGAAGGGACAATACTTGCTATTGCCAGAAAATCTTTAGAAAATATGGATATTTCTCCAGAAATTCTTGCAACGACAGATATTTATACTCCTTTAGGTAAAATTGTTATTATTAGGTCCTTAAGTGCTGGATATGTTGAATTAACAGGACCATCTTCAAGTCATGAGTTGGAAAATGTTTTTGAATTATTTCGATTTTATGGTGCGGAAATTATTCTTGTGGATGGCGCAATAAATCGGAAAAGCTTTGCTTCACCAACAATAACTAATGCCACAATTTTGGCAACAGGTGCTTCACTTTCTCCTAATTTTAATGATATTGTTAATGAAACAGAATTTGCATATGAAATCTTAACAACTCCATATTTTAAAGATGAAGCCATTCTCACATTAATTTCACAAATTCAAAAATTTGGTATAATTACTTATGAAAAAGAAGTAATTTCTTTTTCAGTATCGACTTCTTTGGATTTACATTCATCCATTTTACAAAAAATTCCTTCCAACTCCCATTATATTGTTATTAAAGGTGTGTTTTCAAATATTTTACTTGAAAAATTGTTCTTAATCCTTTCTCCACAAAAAAAAATCATAATTTTAGTTCCAGATAGCACCAAAATCTTTTTAGATCGAGAACATTTTAATCTATTGAAAAAAACTAGCTGGACTTTACAAGTTCTGAAACCAATCAAATTAATCTGTATTACTGTAAATCCATATTCCCCCTTAGGTTATCACTTTGAAAGTACTCTACTTCAACAAGAACTCCGTCGACACATAAAAATTCCTATAATTGATGTTCTTAATGGAGATTAAATAAAAGGTGTAAAAAAGATGCAAAACTTAACACAAATTCCTCTTACATCAGAAGAAAAAGTCTTGATAGGATGGAAATATGTTATTGATCTACTTAATCCTGAAACACCCTATGGGAGAACTAAAAAATCCAATTTAGGATTATTCTGTCGTTCTGATCTAGTTTTTTTAAATAAGGAATTAGATAATTTAGCCTTGATGATTGAAAATAGAAAGCAATATCCAAAAATACACATCGAAATTGGCTATGAACTTACGAAACTAAAAGATATAAGACCAATCTTACATAAATTAACTCAAAATAGAAGTCTTGATGAAGTTGATTTTTATGAGTTGAAATATACTCTTTTAATATCCTCACAAATACAAAAATTATATTCTCATTTAAACATAACAATTGAAAGTATTATTTTTCCTGATTTGAATAAAATCCTTGATATTCTAGATCCACAATATAACAGGATGCCAACTTTTTATTATTATCCTGAATATTCTGAATCTCTTCAATCCTTTCAAGAAAATCGTAAAAAAATTGAAGAAGAAATATATAAAATTACTCGGACCTTAAATGTCTTTATCACAAACCCAGAATCGGTTAAAGATTCACAAATTTCTTATCATTCTCTTACAACAAGATCTATAGATGAAAAAAGAATGCTGGAGAATAAGTTGAACGACTTGAAATTACAACGATCTTCAATAATCCAGCAAGAACAATTAGAGAAAAAGCTTATTAGAAAAAAATTAACAGAAAAAATTCAAACATTCCTTGAGAAAATTTGGCTTCTTGTTAATTCAATAGAATATTTAGATTGGCTTCGCTCTAAGTCAAAATTAGCTGAGCAATTTAAAGGAATTCGCCCTAATATTCATGAAAAGCATTCTCTCTCATTCACTCAGATGAGAAACCCATATATTGAAATGCTCCTTTCACAACGAAGCAAAGAATTTACACCTATTTCAGTTCATTTTTCTCAAGGAGTAAACTTAATTACTGGAGCAAATATGGGCGGAAAAACAGTCCTACTCTATACTACACTATTAAATCTTATTTTAGCCCATTGTGGATTATTTGTGTTTGCAGAATCTGCTGAAATCCCAATTGGTAGTTTTTTTGGAACGATATTTAGTGATGCTCAAGATATTCAACAAGGGCTCTCCTCTTTTGGAGCTGAAATTGTAAAATTTAATTCTTTCCTTTCCACACATGAAAAAACACCTGGTTTTCTATTTATGGATGAATTCGCAAGAGGGACTAATCCGTCTGAAGGTAGAATTATTTTTAAATCTGTAACCCATTATCTTCAAAATGTTCCATGGATTTCAATCCTTACCACTCATTATGATTTTGATATTGAATTAAATGAAAATATTGCTTATTTTCAAGTAATTGGATTGCGTAATGCTAACCTTGAAGAATTATCCCAAGAATTATTAAAAATTAAGGGAAACGCTTTAAGATCAGTAGCTCTTATCCAAGACCATATGGATTACCGTATAGAACGCATTATGGGAAGGAGTAAAATACCGATGGATGCTATAAACATTGCCCGAATTTTGGGCTTAAATCCTGAAATTATTCGATTTGCAAAACAATTAATGAAGAACGAATATTAATTAATTCGAGAGAAGTAAATAAAAAATAATTATCAAACAATCAGAGAAAAATAGAGAAAATCAAAGAAAATCAAAGAAATGTGAAATGAAATGCAAGATCCAACAAATAGAAGTAAACTTCATTTAGATTGGCATGTGGTTGAAGAAGCACGGAATTCTGCCAGAAAGATTGCCAATCAAATGCAAACATTTATCAAACGTCATACAACCGACAGTGTCGAACGAACTGTTTGCAGATTGCTCGGGATTGATGGGGTAAATGATTTCGATGTTCCACTTCCAAATGTTGTAGTGGAGAACATTAAGCAGGGTAATGGACTTAAACTAGGTGCTGCAACATACATTGGGAATGCAATGATAGAAACTAAATTAACACCCCAAGAAATTGCTGAACGTGTGGCTCGAAACGAAATCGATCTAACCAGTATCCCATTACATGATTTCTTCGAAATAAGACTTGTTATTCAAGAAATTGCCCAAGAAAGCTTAAATAGAATCGCAAAAAATCATGAAAAGCGGGATCAACTTTTGAATAAATACGGAGATAAAACAGGACCATATATCTATGTGATCGTTGCTACGGGTAATATTTTTGAGGATGTTGTGCAAGCTGTTGCTGCTGCCAAACAAGGAGCTGATGTCATCGCCGTTATTCGAACCACAGGACAAAGCTTACTTGATTATGTTCCATATGGTGCCACTACTGAAGGATTTGGAGGAACTTATGCAACACAAGAAAATTTCCGAATTATGCGAGAAGCCCTAGATAAAACAGGAGAAGAGTTAGGGCGATATATCCGTCTATGCAATTATTGTTCTGGACTCTGCATGCCTGAAATTGCCGCAATGGGCGCTTTTGAACGTTTAGATTTTATGCTTAATGATGCGCTTTATGGAATACTATTCCGAGATATCAATATGAAACGAACCATGATTGATCAATATTTCTCTCGGATGATTAATTCTTACGCGGGAGTAGTCATTAATACGGGTGAAGATAATTATTTGACCACATCAGATGCTTACGAAGAAGCACATACTGTTTTGGCTTCTCAATTTATTAATGAGCAGTTTGCTTTATTGGCTGGATTACCTCCAGAACAGATGGGTTTGGGTCATGCATTTGAGATGAACCCTGAAATTGAGAATGGATTCTTATATGAATTAGCCCAAGCTCAGATGGCTCGCGAAATCTTTCCACAAGCACCACTAAAATACATGCCTCCTACTAAGTTTATGACTGGTAATATTTTTCGGGGACATGTTCAAGATGCGCTATTTAATGCAGTTACCATTATGACCAATCAGAGAATTTGTCTTCTCGGAATGTTAACCGAAGCAATTCATACACCATTTATGCAAGATCGTTTCTTATCTATTGAAAATGCTAAGTATATTTTTAATAATATGAAGGATTTAGGAGATGAAATTTCATTCAAACCTAATGGAATCATTGAACAACGCGCTCAAAATGTCCTACAACATGCTCATGATTTATTAATGGAAATAGAGAAAAAAGGATTGTTTCAAGCATTATCTGAAGGGATTTTTGCTGGAATCAAACGCCCTATTGATGGTGGAAGGGGTCTAAATGGTGTTGTCGTTAAAGATCACCAGTATTTCAATCCATTTATCGATTTGATGCGAAAAGAATTGAACATTGGAGGAATTGAGTAAAATGGGCGGCGGACTTTATTCTTCTCATAAGAAAAATTTTGATACAACGCGTGATGAAACGAAGATTAAACCTTACGGAGATACCATGAATGATGGTAAAATTCAACTAAGCTTTACATTACCCATTAAAGATGGAGATCGTGCTGTGGAAACTGCTCGTCAGTACGTTGAAAAATTGAATATGCGGGATATTCAAGTTGTTCATCATGAGGCACTTGATAAAGAGTATACTTTCTTCGTTGTCTATGCCACTGCAACTCCGACAATCGATTATACGGCAATTCAAGTGGAAGAATTAGAAATTGAAACCTTGACTATGGAAGAAACAGATGCATTTATACAAAACAATATTGGTCGAAAAATTATCGTTGTTGGAGCCACTACCGGAACTGATGCACATACCGTCGGAATTGATGCAATTATGAATATGAAAGGATATATGGGTCATTACGGTTTGGAACGTTATAAAATGATAGAAGCCTATAATTTAGGTTCTCAAGTCTCCAATGAGAAATTTGTAAAAACTGCTATCGAATTAAATGCTGATGTAATGATGGTTTCGCAAACTGTAACTCAAAAAAATATTCATATCAAAAATTTAACCGAATTAGTTGAATTGGTTGAAGCTGAAGGGTTTCGTAAAAAAGTGGTGTTGATTGTGGGTGGCCCCCGTATTACAAATGATTTGGCAAAAGAATTAGGTTTTGACGCTGGATTTGGACCAGGAAAATATGCAGACGATGTTGCTACATTTTTTGCAAAAGAGATTACCAGACGTTTAGGAAAATTGTAAAGATAAATAACACTATAGAAAGAAATTCTCTTAGCAATGTTTGACATTCTCCATATTATTCCAATCTTTTTGGCTCCTTTTCTGCCAGAAAGGGTGAAAAAAGTGAGAATGTGTTTTTTTTTAAAACTAATCTATATAAAAAATTCAAATTAATCCAAGAGAAATTAATTAATTATTAGTGTTGTAACATTATAAATTATAAGTAATATAAAAAAATACTCTCTATCTGAGAATTCTTTATTTGAAAATGGAGAATTGGAATATAATTTCGTCTTATATGATATTTTGGTTAATTAAAAAAGTTAAGTAATATATAAATTAAAAAATTTATTCATTTATAATTTCAAAGACCATCTTATCAATAATCGGCTTTTTTGTTTCTCGCTTATCAAAATACCAGCCTAATACATTATCTGGAGTAATAATAATCATAACTCCAGTTGAGAGGTAATTTAAAATTTGCAGGTCCATATCATGCAAATCCTCTTTTCCATCAGGGTGAGTATGAAATTGCCATACGATATCAATCCCATCTTCTTCTTTATACTTTCGCATTTGGAAGAGTTTGCGTTTCTTCATCCGCATCCATGATTTTGGTTTTTCGTGAGCTTTTGCGGGATCTTTTGTAATTTCATAACCTTTTACGATTCCAAAGTTCTCTTTTCTGTCAGCAAATATCCAACCTGCTACAATTTTATTATTTTCAGCGTGACCTTGCTTTGCAAGATCAATTAATTCATTAAAAATCGGTTCTGGAATTAAATAACGAAAATCGATGCTCATAATACTCTACCAGAAGCATTAACCTACCATAAAAATTAATTCTTACGGTTCTGAGTAACAATCAGATCAAAGGAAAAAAAATATAATTTCCATAATTATCGTACCGATGATTCAAATGAGTCGAAATATTTCTCAATTTTCTACTAAAACAACATCCCCTTTTTATTATTCATATTCTAAACCTGTTTGGGCTATGAAAAAGGAAGAATTAGTGTCTTTTTTGCACACAAATGCTGAATTAGGATTAACAGTCAAAAAAGTCGAAGAACGACTCATTAAAGAAGGAAAAAATGAACTTCCTCATCCCAAACCTCATTTTTTAAGAGTCTATTTGGCGCCTTTATTCAATTGGCTCATAATTATTTATCTTATTGCGGCTATTATCATGTTTCTTTTCGGAATTGTTTCTGGTGAAGGAAATATGACAATGATTTACACAACTTTGGCTATTGTTGGATTAAATTCTATTGTTGCTGTTGTTCAACAAGCCAGATCTGTTAAGAAATTAAATGCTTTACGCGCCTTATCCGCTCCAACTTGTGTAGTAATACGTGAAGGACAGAAAATGGATATTCCCACAACTGATGTTGTTCGAGGAGATATTCTAATTTTGGATACAGGTGCCAGAATTCCAGCTGATTGTCGTATTTTAGAATCAAGCAATTTGCAAGTTAATGAAGCTTCATTAACAGGCGAAAGCGAAATTGTGGCGAAAAATCACGGTAAAGCTCTACTTAATTTATATAAACCTCGTCCTTTTTCTAATAATTCTCCAAAAGATTCTCAAATAGTTAAAAGTTCTTTACCTTTACAAGCACAATCTAATATTCTTTTCTTTGGAACTTACATTACATCTGGGAATTGTCGTGCAGTTGTTTATGCAACAGGTATTCATACAGAATTAGGGAAAATTTCCCATAAGTTAGAAGAGCAAGGTTTCCAAGAAATACCAATACAAGTAAAATTGAACCATATTGGTAAATGGTTCGGTATTGGAGTTATGGCGTTTTGGGCAATTGTGTTGATAATCATCAAATTTACGACTGGAAGGGTGGAAATTATCAAAAGCTTAAACTCTGCAATGGATATAATGCCTATCAATATTCCCCTTCTCACTACTATTGTAATGCTTTCTGGAACTCTTGCAATGGCTAATCAAGGCGTAATTGTCAGAAATCTAACATCTGTTGAAAGTTTAGGTAGAGTTAGTGTCGTTTGTAGCGATAAAACTGGGACTTTAACGAAAGGAGAAATGTGTGTGCAACATATTTGGGCTCGAGGATCGCACTTTATGGTAACTGGTAGTGGATATAATCCTAAAGGAGATTTTTATCTTACCGATAATCCGAAAAGACCCGAAAAGATCGAAAATATTCAAGATTATCCACATTTACAATTATTGCTCGCAAATTGCTTGTGGAATAATAATGCATCCCTTCAAATTCAGAATATTGAAATTGGAAAAAAGACCTCATCTAGATGGACGATAATAGGCACTCCAACTGAAGGAGCTTTAGCCACATTGGTGAAGAAGGTAGGTGATCCTGCAGTTATTAATGATTTTTCGAATTCACCAGTTTCTGTAGTGCATGAGTTTGGATTTTCTTCTCAACTAAAGCGAATGACAAAAATTTTACAAACTTCTGATAATTCCTTTATCAGCTTTACGAAGGGTGCCAGTGAAGTCGTTTTATCACTCTGTGATCGATTATTAGCCGAAAATAATAGTGCAATTCCATTTATTGATGAATTACGATTGGTTATTATGAATCGTATAAATATATTTGAAAGTCAAGGTTATAGATTACTAAGTTTTGCCTATAAAAGGTTTAACAATCTTCCATCTGATGATTTGGATTCACCTAAAATTAGAGAAGATATTGAGTCAAATTTAATTTTTATTGGATTTGTTGCAATTATGGATTCTCCACGTGATGGAATAAAGGAGGCAGTTCAATCTTGCTATAATGCTGGTGTTGATGTTGTCATGATAACTGGTGATAGTTTGCCAACAGCAAAGGCTATTGCTGCTCAAATTGGAATGTCTGCTTTATCTACTAATAATGTACATTTAGGAGGTCTTGAATCAATTTTTTCTGATACTAATAAAATACCAAATATCTCTCAAATTAAGGTTTTTGCACGTGTTTCTCCTTTGAATAAACAAGAAATTGTTGAAGCATATCATAAACATGATAAAATTGTGGCAATGACAGGTGATGGTGTTAATGATGCTTTGGCTTTACATGATGCTGATGTTGGTATTGCTATGGGTGTTCAAGGAACAGATATTGCGAAAGAAGCTGCCGATATGATTCTTTCTGATGACAATTTCGTTACATTAGTTGAAGGTATTAAACTAGGTAGAGGGATTTTTTCAAATATTCGATCTTTGGTGTTCTTCTTCATTTGTATTAATTTATTTGAAGGAATCGTTCAATTTATATTGGCAGTTATTCTCAATCTACCTTATTTTTTAAACGAAGAATTCTATTTCCAATGGGTGTTTCTTTCTCTCACAGTTCATATGTTTCCTGGGTTAATGTTAACATTTGATCGAATTTCATCTGATATTATGCGTGAAAAACCGCGAGATTCCCAAGAAATTCTTTCCCGACATGTTCTTTTACTTCTTCTTGTTTATGGGATTTTATTAAGTATTTCTATGTTAAGTATATATTTCTTAGTTTATACAGGTGTTTATTCTAACGCTCAAAATAATTTTTTTGGAAAAGGGAATATTCATTATTTATTTACCCATGAAACTTATGTTCTTTGGAAAAATGTGGATTTTACTAACGCTAAAACTTTAACCATGTTGATGTCAACGCTTTTTATTTGTGAAACCTCGTTAGCACTCCAAATTCGTCGTCCAAATAAATCATTGTTTCGTAGTTTGAGAGAAGATATTAATCCTGTTGTGATTTCAGTTCTTTGTTTTTTATTTGCTTTGTTTTTATTTACTTTATATTTTCCTGGATTTCAGATTTGGATGCTTAAAAAAGGTATTTCTTTAAATTTTGTTCCAATGAACCTTATTGATTGGCTTGTTTCGATAGGGATTGCCTTTGGCATTTGCATTCTTCCCTTTGAAGGTGTTAAATGGTTCTATCGTCGCCGTGAAGTATATTTTTAATATATATGATCAAAAAAGTCAAAATTAATTTGCAGCTTTCTTAAATCAAATGTCGTAAAAATGATCATCTTATTGATGCTCATCTCTTAACCATATTGG
Source organism: Candidatus Harpocratesius sp. (assembly GCF_054039255.1). Classification (NCBI taxonomy): domain Archaea; kingdom Promethearchaeati; phylum Promethearchaeota; class Promethearchaeia; order Promethearchaeales; family Promethearchaeaceae; genus Candidatus Harpocratesius; species Candidatus Harpocratesius sp. The sequence continues at coordinate 5,267 of NZ_JBPLBG010000027.1, read as the reverse complement.
GATACATCGCTGTAAAATAAAAAGATTAAAAAGAGTGGGGATCAAAAAGGGGAATTACTCTTGTTTTTTTCAAGTACCATGTATCTATCTCCAATTCCCTTTCTTGGTTAAGTGCCTTGTTAATTTGAGAGTGAATACATTGGAAAGGGATAATTATTTTTTTATTAAATTGGGGAAATTCTACCACAGCACGATGTTTTTGAATGTCTCTTATTATTCCAGATAATTTTGTATGATCATTTCCATAGGGCATCAATTTTCATTTCACTCTCCAAAACAGCAAAATTTTGAATATTCCTTCATTTTTTCAAAATATATTTTAAAATTCGCAGTTGGTAAGTTTTGTTTGTTCCATTTTTTACTTAAATTTCCCTATTAGGGGTTCATTAAATAACATTAGCTTGTAAATTTATTCGCACAATATAATCTAATAATAATATATACTACTATACTCTTAGAATTTTACTTCATTTAAACATTTCTTACATCCTCTTGTTGATTGACAAAACTCGACATAAGTATGTGCTTTTAGAATTAATTCCAGTAATTCTTAATTGAAAGAATAAACAGTAGAGAAGATTTTAATATTAACAGATGCTTATCCAATTACTTCAGTTATTTCTTTTGAGATGAAAACTATGAGTCAGATTAAACCCACCCATTATTGGGTTCATTTAGAACCTGATCTGAAACAATTTACATTTCATGGATTAACCCGTATTGATTTTTCGTTATCTGAATCAACAACAGAAATCCGCCTAAATGCTAAAGAGTTGAAGATCTTAAATGTAATGTTGAATTATTCTTCTAATTCCGAAAAAATTGGTTGTTCGTTTGAACTGCAAGCAGAAAAAGAAGAATTGGTTATTAAGGCTGATAATCTTGTGCAAGGATTATATACAATGGAGATCGAATTTGATGGAACTCTTAATGATATGCTTTACGGATTTTACCGTAGCAGGCTAACTTATGATGGTAAAGTTACCTATATGGCAACTACTCAATTTGAGGAAAGAGACGCGCGTGCTGCTTTTCCCTGCTTTGATGAACCTGCTTTAAAAGCAACCTTCGATCTCGAATTCCTTATTCCAGAAAATCTTAAAGCAGTAGCCAATACTGATATTTTAGAAGAAAAATTACTTCATGAAGGCAAAAAACTGGTTAAGTTTGAGCGTACTCCCATTATGAGTACATATTTGCTTTATTTCGGTGTGGGTGAATTTGAATTCTTAGAAGATTCGAGTAAGTCACCAAAATTGCGTATAGTAGCTCCCCCAGGAAAGGCAAAATATGGAAAATTCGCTTTAGATATTGCACGAAAATCATTTGATTACGGAGAGAAATTCTTCCAAGCACCCTATCCAATCTCAAAATGTGATTTCATTGTAGTAGAAGATTTTGCTGCTGGAGCTATGGAGAATTATGGCGCTATCACTTTTCGGGAAAATTTATTGCTTGCTTACCCTAATAAAACATCTAAACCTCAAATGGTTGCAATTGCAGCAGTTGTAGCTCATGAAATCACTCATATGTGGTTTGGAGATTTAGTTTCTCCAGCCCGATGGAAATATATCTGGTTGAATGAATCTTTTGCAACATATTTCACCTCTGCTATACCCGATTATTATTTTCCTGAATGGAAATCGTGGGAATCTTTAATTGGTGGTCGAGGTTTAGGTGGATTTGCAAGAGACTCCTTAAAATCAACAGTTCCAATTGAATTACCTGGAGATCAAGAGATTAACATAGATGCATCAAGTGCTCCTATCATTTATGCCAAAGGAGCCCTTATAATGCGCATATTAGAAGGATATATTGGTGAAGAGAAATTCTTCCAAGGAATTCGTCATTTTCTGCAGAAATTTGCCTTTAATTCTGCCACCAGTGATGATTGTTGGGCTGCATTTGAAGAAGCTACAAATGAACCTATAACAGAATTTGCAGATTCTTGGGTGAAACAAGAAGGTTATCCATTTATCACAGTATCTCAAGAAAAAAATACCATTATTCTTGAACAACATCGCTTTACCATGCTCCCCATGGAAAGTCAAACCATATGGTTTATCCCACTAAAAATTAGAGTATTTAAAGAGAATGGAACGGATGAAATTTTGAAATTTGTTATGAATTCGCGAACTTTTCAGTTTGATTTACCCTCAGATATAGTTACGTTCAAACTTAATGCAGATCAAACAGGATTTTATCGCGTAAAATATTCAGTGGAACATTTTCGTAAATTGGGTGAATTTGCCAAATCTATGCAATTGAATGTATACGATCGCTTTGGACTTCAAAATGATTATTTCAATTTCATGCAGAGGGGAGATTATTCAATTGAGGATTACCTTGCCTTTTTACGCGATTATTATAGTGAAGAATCCAGCGCATTAGGGTTGTCAAATATAGCATCCAACCTAATTAGACTTGAGTTATTAGCACCTGGATTTGTAGAAAAAATAAAAGAAACTGGCCGACTTATAGCAGAAAATGGATTAGAATTAATAGGTTATCTTCCTAAAAGTGAAGAAATTGCTATGATTTCCCAAACTAGGAATGATTTACTATGGATGGGTGGTCATTTTGGGTCTGAAAAAATAAAGAAATTTGCATCAGAATATTTCCAAACTGTACTTGCAGGAGAAACTATCTCACCTGATATTTTCCAAAGTATCGTTCGTTTAGGTGCTGAACAATTTCCAGATGCCTGGGACTATATGGAAAGTCAAGTAACCGATCATAATGTCCCTGAAGCAGTGAAACAATATTGGTTGGCAGCATTTGGCAGTTTTAATGATCCAAAATTGCTCAAAAAAGCATTAGATCTTAATCTTACTAAAATTCCAAAATTGAATCGGGCTCAAATTCTTATAATGATCGCACGAAATCCCATAGCGAAAGACTGGATTTGGAAATATTATCATTCCAATTTTCAGCAATTAATGAAAGAATTACCTAAATCTGTTTTAGGAAACACTCTCGCCATGATTCCTCCAGTAGGTGCGTTAACTGATAAAGAAGATGTTCTTTCTTTCCTTGACCAAATTGGAAAAATGGTTCCTCCAGCTAGGGGCGTTGCAGAAATGGCGGCTGAAATTGCTGAATTATATTCTACCTTTTATAACAAACACAAATAGTTCAACCAATCTCACTATTTTTATTTTTTTTATTATTATTTGACTAATTCAAGTATTTATTTTGTGCGAATATGTTTGATTCTTTCTCTTATTTTTGTTTGAATCTTTATAGGAATTTGTGCGAATATGTCTAGTTATCTAAATAACTTTTCGACCAACTTCCTTTATTTGAAATTGACAATGATCATTACCCATCGCAAAACATTCTAATTCTTTAATCTCATATTTTTTTCCAAACTTTTTTTTAAATAATATAGTAAAAAAGCCTTCATCTAATTTACAGACTGTTCGTCCTAAATTTGGTAAATGAGAACATTCAAAACACTCATAAACATTAAAAATTGTTCTATCTGGTTCGAATCTCAATTCGTCAATAATACCGAATCCATTTCTTTTCCAAAAACGAGTTATTTCCTCCAATAGGGCTTCTTCCTCTTCTTCTGAAAAAAATAATCCTTCAAATTTATCTCCTAATTGTTGTCCAACAATATAATGTATCTCTTCTGCCTTGGGAACACGTGCATCGATTATTGTGGTAAAGGTATTGAATAATGTCTTAATAATTTTCGACGAATCATCATTTTGAGTTAGCCTACGCTCTCGAAACATATTTTCGATTATTTCATTTGAAAGTTGAAGTGAATCCCCAAATTCTTTTCCTCTGATATTTAATTCTTTATCAAAATAAAGTGTAACAGAATGAGCAGGATTACCATGAATATAACGAAAAGTAAAAGGATAATGATCATGAGGTTCACTAAATATTGAATCAGGAATTAGAAACTCGATATGTGAATTACATTGAGGACAAAATAATTTTACGTGATGTTTCTCTTTGTTGTATTTAAACATACGAATGATTTGGAATTTTTAACGTAAAAAAGTTCTCCTTTTATCAATGGTATCAATTTCATTACAATAACAACTTAAATGAATCATTCAACCGAACAGAAGGCCAGTAATAATTAACTCTATGCAAAAGAAACTCTTTTAGCTCAGGATCATCGACTTGTTCGGCCACCATTTTCATGTATCTCAAAAATTGTGTCTTTTCCCGAGTCCATTTAGGATTATTCGGCCCATATGTTTCTTCACAAAATTGACCTTTCTCATTAAGCAATTCGGGGTATTCATACAGTCGCGGATGGGGTCTTTTATAATATATTCTCATGAAATTCTCACCACCACCGCTATCAACTATATTCCAAAATTGAACGGGTAAATAGGAGAATGAAGGAATATACGGGCAATTGACAACTTCCATTCTTAACCATGGAATGTATGTGAATTCGATGGGTATTTCTTTAAGTTCACGGGTGCTGGATATATTAAACTCTTCCAAAGAGACACACAGTGCCCAATTTTTAGGAATCTCCTTAATTCGAGGCAGATTATCAGAAGGTGGTGCAAGAGGGAGTGGGTTCTTAAAGCGTTCTCGACTCCAATTAACATAATCAGTATCTTCATCAGCTAAATATTCGTAAACACAAATTTTCTTTAAGTAGTATGATTTTGAAAAATCGATATTCCAATCATCCAGAAAAATGTGCATAAAGATGATTTCCTTTAAATATTTGTATTGATCGGCCTCCAGAGGAATATTTCTGAGATTTTTACATTCAGATGGATGTAAAATTTGAACTTTAGGAGGCCATTTTGAGACAGAATGCAGATCACAATTACTTAAGTATAATTTCTTACAATTTAAAAGCAGCGAAAAATCAATGCAATCGTCAATAAAATGGCATTCCTTAAAAGAGACCATGGCAAATTTATCCATGCTTTTTATTAATTTGGTGTTTATATTCGTCCGCTCGAATCTAAGTACAGTTGATATTCGCTCATCATATTCAAATTCCCAATCCTCTAAAACAAAATTGGTAAAATCTATTTTTTTCAAATTTTTATAGCTTTCAGTATCTAAATCAATCTTTTTTAATTGTTTGCAGTCGGATATATATAATTTTTCGATATTGGTGGGTAATTTTATAATTTCCTGGAGATCTGACCTGCTTATTCCTATTACACTACATTTTTTGAATGATGAAAAATCGATGATTGGGTCAATAAAATGACAATCCCAAATTCCAAATTCTGTGATTTTATCGATATTTTCCAAAAACTCAAATTTAA
>NZ_JBPLBG010000026.1:0-5904 GCF_054039255.1 Candidatus Harpocratesius sp. | reverse complement strand
GAGGAGTTGCTTCAAGAATTTCAAATTGTCCTTGATATTTTTCTGAAATATTCATAAGTTTCTTTTGTTCTTCTTCGTCTCCCAGTGCCAAAACAGATACTACAAACCCAAGCTCACACATCGCTTCCAATGATTCTAAAAAAATTTTAGACTTATCTGACTTAGTAATGATTCCTATCCGAAAATGTTTAGTTGCAAACCTTACTGTTTTTGTTTTTTTCGTGATAGTTTTCATATTTACTTTGGGTTTATAAATCAGACCATTATAACAGACTTTCAATGTTTTTTCTAATAAAACTCATTGTCAAATCTAGAGAAATGATGAGAATGAACTCAATGAAAAAATTCCTCCTTATTGACGGATACGCGATGATGTTTCGAGCCTTTTATGCTGTGAAATTTGCTCCAATGTATGAAAACAAGCCTATTGGTGCTGTTTTTGGCTGTGCTACTACTATTTTACAAGCCTTAGAACAATTTGATCCCAATTTCTTAGTTATCGCTTTTGATGCTCCAGAAAAAACATTCCGTCACAAAATGGACGAAAATTACAAAGCTCAACGAAGTAAAGCTCCTGATGAATTTATCGAACAAATCCCACTTGTAATGGAGATGGTCAAAAAATTTGGCATAAAAACACTGATAAAACCAGGATTTGAAGCTGATGACATTATTGGAACTTTAGTAAAAAAAGCAGAATCTAAAAATATAGAAAGTTTCATTCTCAGTGGTGATTTAGATTTTTTGCAACTTATTTCGGACAAAATCCATTTAGCAAAATTCAATGGGAAAGAACCTTTAATGTATAATCGAACCTTAACTTTTGAAAAAATGGGGATTTATCCTGAACAAATCATTGATTATAAAGCTATTTGTGGTGATAGTTCTGACAATTACAAAGGAATCTCTGGCATTGGTCCAAAAACTTGTGTAAATTTACTTACGGAATACAAAACTTTTGAAAATATCTATAAGAACCTTGCTAAATTAAAACCAAAAGTTCGTGAAAAATTCGAAAAAAACCAAGAATATGCAAATCATTGCAAAATTTTGGCAGAAATTCATACAGATGTTCCGGTGGATTTTCCTTTGAAAAAAGACAATGAATTTAAATTAAATCCGAGCAATTTTCATGACTTTTTTAATAAAGTAAATTTCAGAAGCCTGCATAAAAGAATAGATAGATTGGATAAAAACAATACCCAAGAACAAAAAAATAGTTCAGACAACCTTCAGGCTAGTTTATTCTAAAGAAAACACTAAATAATTTCTTTTGCCCAATCTTCAAATCCTTTTAATTGTCCGACTCGTGCTTTATAAATCATATCACGAATTGCAAATATTTTTTTACGGATAGATTCTTCATTCATTGTAAATATTTGACCAATATCTTTTCTTGTCTTTCTCATACATATTTCTGAAACATGAAGTACGCCAACAGCATTTCCCATTGTAAAAATTCCTTTCATTTCTTTTACTTCCTCAAAGGAAACATCTCTAATAATTACATTTTCTCCTTTTGACTTCAATATATCTATCGTAGATTCTCTTGTAAATGAAGGCAAAATATGCCGATCTTTATCATCTATATCCCCTTGAATTGGTGGAATAATAAAATTATCTTCTTTATCAATAAAACCAACTGCACAGGTTGAAACTTCTTCTGCATTTCCACTTGTATCAAAAGATAAATAATCATTATAACCTCGCTTTTTTACATCATGTTTTATTTTAAAAGTTGCACCATAATTTGGTGCTATTTTATTTGCACCTGATGGTGGTCTATTAATATACTTAAGTCCTTCTATTTTTATTGATTCTGGTAAATAATTTCCAAAAGCAGCAATTTCAACTGTAACTACTGAAGTTTCAGGAACAATTATTCCAAGTCCACCATTTAATCCTGCAATAGATGGACGAATATAAAGTTTTCCTTCACTTTTTTCAGGAATGTAATCTTTATTAAATCCAATAACTTTTCTCATAAGATTTTCATGTATAGATGCATCAAAAGCAGGTAAATCTAAGGATTGTGAAGTCTTATCAAATCTAGTAGCATTTTTATCTAAACGATAAGCCCAAATTTTTGAATTTTCATCACGACTAACCATACATCCTTCAAATCCACTTTGTCCATATTGAATACCTGTAGTATCCGCTATCATTAGTGATAAACTTCCATGTGGAATTATTATAGGTTTATTCCATACTCCATCACGGCAAAAACAAATTCCCATTACATGATGAGGCACTACTTTTAAACCCTGAATATTTGTTTTTGGTTCTTTGGGTTTTTGAGATAAAAATGGCCAACCAATATTATAAACAATAATTTCTTTTGGTTTCTCATTTTCTAATTTCCAACCTTTTAAATTCCCCTCTGCCGTAAGTCCTTCTGTACAATATACTCCAGTTGGAAATTTATCAGTAATTGCTGCAATCACAAATCCTTCCGATTCCAATAATCTCACAACAGCTATCCATTCTAATATTTGTCCTTGTTGGATAATATCTACTGAAAATTTCCTATTATTGTTTAAAGGAATTCCCCGAACAATCTCAATAAAATCACTATATTTATTCATCTTTATAATTTAAAAACAAAATAAGTATACTAATTTTGTCTTATTTTACCAAAATTTTTTATTCCTCTCTCGTATGAATTATTATATCGCTTATTTTCGAACTCTGATTATTTTTCCCATACATTTTTATTTTAATAATCATAGTGTCTCCTTTTTCCCAAACAGCCCCACCAGAAAGTGCAAATGTTTCCTCTTTCCATACATTTGAAGTAAGTGAAATCCCACTACCAGATAATTGATCTCCCACAACTCCTTCTTTTTCTACTGTAAGATCTAATCTAGAATCGGAAGAAACTCCTTCTGTAAAATATTCAAGACTTAAAGCTAAGGCTTGAAAACTATCAAATTTATCAACAAGATGATACCGAATAATTACATCATAATCTTGCATTGTTGTGTCTTTTGACGTCCATCTCAAGATACTTTTTTCTACTCCAAGAACATTTCCTTTTTCCTCATACATATATCCTTTTGCATTATCTGTACCATCTCCTTCAAAAATAGAATTTGGATATCTCGGACTCAAAACATGATTTTCATCATGAACTCCAATCATAACTCCATTAATAGTTCCTGTTGTTTCAATCCCACCATCAACAAAAATATCTCCATTTAATTCAAAACGGTCATCTCCAATATCCCAAGCAAGCGATTTTCCTGTATTTAATCCAAAATCAAGACGAATTCTATCTATTGGTCCGGCATCCCCATCTTCATCTAATCTAAATACTTCAGAATCAGTACCAGTTGAACCAAGTCCACCACCTGGTAAAATTTCAACAGGAAGCAAACCTGTGACTGCATCAATATAAGGAATATCACCTGGATCATAACCAGAATCATGTCCATCTAATGTCACAGCATCTATGTCTGGTATTATACTATTTGGAAGTTTTCCTGTCCCATCTTGATATGGAATTTCATCAGCATTATATCCAAGTGCTTTTCCATCTACTTCTGTCACTTCTACATCAGGTATAATGCTTTCTGAAAGTTTTCCACTTGCTTCTATTCGTGGAATATCTCCTGCTGTAATTCCTGTTTCAATAATTTCATTAGGAATAACTCCTGTTGTTTCGTCTATATAAGGAATATCACCTGGATCATAACCAGAATCATGTCCATCTAATGTCACAGCATCTATGTCTGGTATTATACTATTTGGGAGTTTTCCTGTCCCATCTTGATATGGAATTTCATCAGCATTATATCCAAGTGCTTTTCCATTAAATGTGACAGCATCTAAATTCGGTAATAAAAAAGATGGCAGTTTTCCTAATTCATCAAGATAAGGTATTTCTCCAACTCCATACCCAGCTTCACGAAAATCTAATTTATCAGCATTAAATGCAAATGGCACTGTATCTATTACCATACGATCTATCGTATCATTATCATAATCTAAATCTATAAGTTCATAACTTGAATTTGGTTCTCCATGTTTTTTTATTTCAATTTGTAAACTAATATTTATTCTGTCAAAAAGTCCTTCAGTAAAAGGAGTGACTGTTCCCACTTGAATAGAAAATTTTCCATTATTTATAATGTTATAAGTTTGAATTTCTTGCCATCCAAAAAAATCCGTAGCGGCTGTATTTAAATCTCCCCCCATTAATCTATCATTAATATTAAAATCTTGATTATCCCATAAACTAAAACGGAAATCATAATTACCAGTTAGCGCATTGCCATTTGCATCAAAAAGCTCCCCCTCATAAATTATTTTCTGAGGTGTTGTTATTTCTGCAAATGCTTCGTCTGAAATAAAACAAAATGAAGTAATTAAAAATAATATAGAAAGTAATGAATTAATTTTTTTAGTTGTTTTCTTTTTTGTTTTTTGTTCCAATTTAATTTCGTTTTTTAATAATTTTAAAAGCTCTCTATCTCTTACATCAATATTTGAAGTTATGATTTCTTTTGATTTCAAATAAAAATACCATGCTAAAAGTACGATAAGTAATAGTATTATAAAGAAAAACAAACCTAAAACTCCAAAAATAAATGTAAATAGATTCTTTTCCGAATAACTAGATATATTTACGATTTTATCACAATTATCTTTTTCACAATTAGATTCTTCTTCGTATAATTCAAATGATTGTTTCTTTGCAGAACTATACATTCTATCTCCAGAAACATCGCTTAAACAACGAAAAGATATTTCTGTTTTTTCTAAATCTTTTTCATTTGAATTAAAATTAGAGCCATTTGTTTCTAACTGTTGCTTCTTAATTCCTACTTTATTAATATTTTTTTCAATTTTTTCATCAACAAGTACAATAGGAACTTTTTCTGTTTTTTCTGATTTTAATTTTGGTGATTTCTTATATAAATCCGTAATTTTTTCTACTTTATCAGGATCTGTAGGAATAAATGAAGTTTTATCTTTAATAACAGATGCTAATAGATTGCTTTCTTTTTCTTTCACAAGTTCATCATATTTTCTATCTAAAATCCAATTTGAGCTATGTCGACCTCCTCCTTCATCTCTAGGTGGTGATGATTTTATTTCAGGAGGCACAGAACCACCTGATGAAGAATTTGAAGTATTATTATTAATATTATTTTCTGAAGAATTTTCTTTTTTAGGTATGTTTGGATAAGCAATTGGTTTTAAATGTGCATTAATTCTAAAATTTTCCGATCTAGTATTACCTCCTGACTGAATTATTTTTAAAACATTACCACCTTTAACTCTATAAACTTGAGCATTAACAAAACTACCTGCATAAACTAAACTACAAGTTATTATGATAAATTTTATAATTTTATTTTTAATCATCCGTAAATTATACCATAATTCTTAATAAAATCCAAATAAAAAAACCTCATACAAAATGAGATTTTTAAAAAATAATCTGGTGGAGGTGGCGAGAATCGAACTCGCGTCCAAAGAGGAAAAAAACAACCTTCTACGCTTATAGTTTATTTGATATAAGATTAAGACTTAAAATAAACAAAATATCTTAAAATGTTGGAAAAAGTTTCATTATTCCTTATCCAAGGGAACAACTACACCACTAATTTGATATAAAAATGTGTGGTAAATTTTCATATCACCTAGGAGCATGAAGCTCAACTAGGATTTGTCCTATAACTTACAATTAAACAAGTGCTCCAACCATAGGTTGTGGCATAAAAGTTTGTTTTAGACTAGCTAAAGCAAACCCTGCTTGTTTTCGAAGTTTTGCTAACTTATCGTTTGCATTTAAAAGTGAATCTTGTGGATATCGGAACAAAATTCAAATCCGAAAACGCCAGTGATTTCTTTCAATTCTCCTTGTCGAATCCAGAACACCCCCATATCGTCGCTGAT
>NZ_JBPLBG010000025.1:0-38448 GCF_054039255.1 Candidatus Harpocratesius sp. | reverse complement strand
GAAATGGGTAAATATTTACTCTTTAACTTCTGGCAAATTGAACGGGATCAAATCTACCCGAATCATCAAATGACGTTCCAAGAATATCGCGATTGGCTTGTGGATGAATTTACTCAGACTATTAATTTATAAACTGCTTTAATTTTATCAAAATCTGGTGAAGGACGAGGAAAATGCAAAAAAAGTTATTTCATTGAGAACTCTTAAAAAAAAGGGGATAAACGATATCAATGGTATAGCCCTACATGCCTGGGGAGAATTTTAAAATTTAAAATTTTAATCACTTCCTCTATGGTACACCCCCACATGCGTGGGGAGAATATGGATTGCTGGTGTTGTAGACACACCCTTCATGGTACACCCCCACATGCGTGGGGAGAATTCCGTAGCCTTAAAAACCCCAAAACTATCACGCGGTACACCCCCACATGCGTGGGGAGAATAGATACTTTAAAACTGATGTACATAGACGCAGTGGTACACCCCCACATGCGTGGGGAGAATAATATAATGATCAAATACATTCGGATACATCCTGGTACACCCCCACATGCGTGGGGAGAATTTTTTAACATTTTTTGATAAAAATTATATAAATGGTACACCCCCACATGCGTGGGGAGAATTATTATGATTCCAAGACTTATGAAGCCGTAAATGGTACACCCCCACATGCGTGGGGAGAATGCTAAGGCATTAGCGGATGATCTTGCTACTAAAGGTACACCCCCACATGCGTGGGGAGAATGGGAATCAATAAGTTATGCAACAGAAATGTATCGGTACACCCCCACATGCGTGGGGAGAATCAATGATATGCGCTAAAATGCCAAATTTTGCATGGTACACCCCCACATGCGTGGGGAGAATTAAAACCCAAACTTGTACCATTTGGTAAGTTATGGTACACCCCCACATGCGTGGGGAGAATACACAGCGCTTCTGTATTCGACTCCATCCATATGGTACACCCCCACATGCGTGGGGAGAATTTAAAATCAGCACCCCACAAATATAAAGGTTTTGGTACACCCCCACATGCGTGGGGAGAATTACAACGGGATTCATTCCAAACGGCGCTCGAATGGTACACCCCCACATGCGTGGGGAGAATGTGTAGGGCTTCATCTAGGTATTAGCATTCCGTGGTACACCCCCACATGCGTGGGGAGAATATTGAAGCGGCGTGTCTGATCTCATTTGATAATGGTACACCCCCACATGCGTGGGGAGAATATCATAACTTATACTATTTACAGTTCCTGCGGTGGTACACCCCCACATGCGTGGGGAGAATATATCCAACTCCTTATCTTCTGAATCATGCGCTGGTACACCCCCACATGCGTGGGGAGAATATTTCAATATTTAAATCTTTTCTTTTTGAATTCGGTACACCCCCACATGCGTGGGGAGAATCGCAAAGGTCTGAGCCCACTGTTCTCTGGTCATGGTACACCCCCACATGCGTGGGGAGAATAACTCGACTTATCCTGTGAATCTGTCCAATCTGGGTACACCCCCACATGCGTGGGGAGAATGTTCGTAGTGCTCCATTACTGCTTGGAGCACTTGGTACACCCCCACATGCGTGGGGAGAATTGCTTAGGCCTCCGGTTCTGCCATCGCTCCTTCGGTACACCCCCACATGCGTGGGGAGAATTGTTTTACCGTTCTTTCCGCTTCCTACCCAAATGGTACACCCCCACATGCGTGGGGAGAATGACGTATGTTGCCTCTAAGGCCTTAATCACGTTGGTACACCCCCACATGCGTGGGGAGAATAGATGATCCTTTCAGCCAGTAAACATGACCGATGGTACACCCCCACATGCGTGGGGAGAATGTTCAGGAAGGAATTCAACTTCAACACTCCGATGGTACACCCCCACATGCGTGGGGAGAATATAACAGGCAATCTGGAGCATATTATCATAAGTGGTACACCCCCACATGCGTGGGGAGAATTGAGGAAATTTTTTTTGGAAACTTTACCCATATGGTACACCCCCACATGCGTGGGGAGAATACATTCAATCGTGTTAAAGATATATGTCACAATGGTACACCCCCACATGCGTGGGGAGAATTCTTTTCGGGTCTCTCATTTTTTAACAACCATTGGTACACCCCCACATGCGTGGGGAGAATGTAGATCACCCCTGGTGTTTCCATATAGATTCTGGTACACCCCCACATGCGTGGGGAGAATGTATATTAGAAGTGAAAAATCATGAATCAAACAGGTACACCCCCACATGCGTGGGGAGAATTATAAACACAAAAATAACAAACCAACTACATTTGGTACACCCCCACATGCGTGGGGAGAATTAAAATTGTTGGAAAATGCAAAAAACCTCCAATGGTACACCCCCACATGCGTGGGGAGAATTCCCACTTGATCCCATTGCGGTTCAGGTGGGATGGTACACCCCCACATGCGTGGGGAGAATCGGGAAAACTGAGCAATCTCCTTTTCCCATTCTGGTACACCCCCACATGCGTGGGGAGAATAAGAGTTATTGTTGTCCTATCATCTAAAATCGTGGTACACCCCCACATGCGTGGGGAGAATAGTGGATGGGCGCCAAGCACCCGAGCCGGGTTCGGTACACCCCCACATGCGTGGGGAGAATGGTTGTGTCCATTTAGTTGAATCTACCGATACTGGTACACCCCCACATGCGTGGGGAGAATTTTTTTGGATGAGGGGATTGTTCATATCAGGATGGTACACCCCCACATGCGTGGGGAGAATATTGTACTGTACCCCCTTAGAATATGTAAAAGTGGTACACCCCCACATGTGTGGGGAGAATCATATTGAAAAATTATAATTATTAGAAGGTTCTGGTACACCCCCACATGCGTGGGGAGAATTTACGGCATAACCAACGAGTTAAACGAGTTGACGGTACACCCCCACATGCGTGGGGAGAATGTCTACATATCTACATACAGTTCTACATATATGGTACACCCCCACATGCGTGGGGAGAATAAATTATTTTTTATTTTTATAATAATCGAGGTTGGTACACCCCCACATGCGTGGGGAGAATAGGATAGGTATAAATTTGCGGAGTTCGACCGGTGGTACACCCCCACATGCGTGGGGAGAATTTATAATCTTAGCCAGGAGAAGGCATGAGTTATGGTACACCCCCACATGCGTGGGGAGAATGATATAGCCAGTTAACGAAAGCTTTGGTTGGGTGGTACACCCCCACATGCGTGGGGAGAATGCCGGAATCTTAAAAAACAGAGACTTATATTTTGGTACACCCCCACATGCGTGGGGAGAATAATCTCCTTCCAGCGATGAAGTCGCAAAAACATGGTACACCCCCACATGCGTGGGGAGAATTTAAACCAGACAAATAAAGAACTGCTTCCAAATGGTACACCCCCACATGCGTGGGGAGAATATCACTGAACTCTTCCCTTAATAATTCAATTGTGGTACACCCCCACATGCGTGGGGAGAATGTTTCCTCTAATTAATGCCTTAAAACCGGTTTCGGTACACCCCCACATGCGTGGGGAGAATGTTGCTAAGAGATTGAGTATTTTAACTCTTCCTTGGTACACCCCCACATGCGTGGGGAGAATGTATCACCAACCAGAAATTCTTGATTGAAAAATGGTACACCCCCACATGCGTGGGGAGAATCATGTAAGGATTTTGTAATATTGAAGAGTTTCTGGTACACCCCCACATGCGTGGGGAGAATTGAATATGAAACAGGTATTAAAGTTTGTGAAGTGGTACACCCCCACATGCGTGGGGAGAATACTCCTCCCAATTTGCTCTGGAAGTAGAGTAATGGTACACCCCCACATGCGTGGGGAGAATAGTTAATGGGTGATAAAAAAAATTAATTTTTATGGTACACCCCCACATGCGTGGGGAGAATTTTATGTCCATCTCTAATAACAATCGGGGCATCGGTACACCCCCACATGCGTGGGGAGAATGAGATATGGAAAAGACCATTTCAAACCAGACCTGGTACACCCCCACATGCGTGGGGAGAATAAATAATCAAATTATGGAATTACGACAAGCCCTGGTACACCCCCACATGCGTGGGGAGAATAAGAAACTCTGCAATTTTTTTAGTATCTTCATTGGTACACCCCCACATGCGTGGGGAGAATAACTTTCAACATCATAATACAATTCAGGATGGTGGTACACCCCCACATGCGTGGGGAGAATCCTGTGGGGGGAGGGAGGACATTCGACATGGGTGGTACACCCCCACATGCGTGGGGAGAATCGAGTTTTTTCACTTTAATTTTTGCATTTTGGCGGTACACCCCCACATGCGTGGGGAGAATTTCCTTCCTCCTTTAATGTTTCAACAAACAACATGGTACACCCCCACATGCGTGGGGAGAATTGATGACCCCATTCAGCTTAATTTACGTGAAGCGGTACACCCCCACATGCGTGGGGAGAATTCAGATTCACCTGAGGCGCCAGACCATGCGCCTGGTACACCCCCACATGCGTGGGGAGAATTGTTAAAGGTATACATATAATCTAAAAGTAAACGGTACACCCCCACATGCGTGGGGAGAATGATGACAAACTACAAATACGCGTGGGATCAATTGGTACACCCCCACATGCGTGGGGAGAATTGCCCAAGCCGCTTTGGGCATTTTCCATAGGGTGGTACACCCCCACATGCGTGGGGAGAATTAGGTTTTTTTAAGTAAACTTCTTTTATATTGTGGTACACCCCCACATGCGTGGGGAGAATGGAATGCAGTTGGTGAAGAATTTCTCAAAACATGGTACACCCCCACATGCGTGGGGAGAATTTTTAAATTCTTTGAATTTTTTCACATGCGTTTGGTACACCCCCACATGCGTGGGGAGAATTCCCACTTGATCCCATTGCGGTTCAGGTGGGATGGTACACCCCCACATGCGTGGGGAGAATACGGGTGGGTTTTGAGAAGGCAGGACCATCCCAGGTACACCCCCACATGCGTGGGGAGAATTTTCTTAAACACTTTAGATTACTCCGGGCTGTAGGTACACCCCCACATGCGTGGGGAGAATACAAATGCAGTGAAAGATTCATCACATCTATATGGTACACCCCCACATGCGTGGGGAGAATATTGCTGAGATCCTTCAGGATCGTGATGTATATGGTACACCCCCACATGCGTGGGGAGAATAGAAATATAGGTGATCTATGAATGCCTGATCTTGGTACACCCCCACATGCGTGGGGAGAATCTTTTCCACGTTTCCAATGCTTTCCCTCATCATGGTACACCCCCACATGCGTGGGGAGAATGAGGGGATTATCGTATATGCTTCTAAATCTTCTGGTACACCCCCACATGCGTGGGGAGAATAATATTAAATATTATATGCATAATATAGCATATGGTACACCCCCACATGCGTGGGGAGAATATGATATATTCACCATTACAATACTCAATCCATGGTACACCCCCACATGCGTGGGGAGAATGAAAATGGATTTGAATCTCAACCACGCCGAACCGGTACACCCCCACATGCGTGGGGAGAATACTAATTTTTTTTACCAATTTCTAATTTCGGATAAATTATTGAATGATAGATTTTTTAAGTGATTTCCATCTCCATTGCCTATAATACTCTAAGGAATTCCAACCTTAAATACATTAAGATTAAAAATTACTCATTTATCATTAAAATAAAGATTATTAGGAGATAAAAAACGGAATGACAATTTATTTTAGTAATTAAACTGGAGTAATATCAAATTCATCTTTTTCATGCAAATATAAAAATAATCCTAAAACTATCTTTAAAAGATTGTATCTACCAATTGGAATGATATTCTTATGAATTTGAGTTGTAGTGTCACCTTTAAAAAGTTGATAGTACTCAGAATACTTGGATGAATATTGTTTAGTTAAATTATGATTTTTTAATTTATTAAATCGCTCAATAATCTCCTCAATGCTTGGAAATCGTTCTGAAATATCGATAACATGCGGAAAATCAGGAGATGTCAATTTATTTTCCTTTACTAATAAGGAAAATTGTGAGAGATTCTTTGTTTGATCTACTACAACCAAATGCGAAATATTTTGAAAGTTTCTCCAAAAGTGAAATAGAAGTGCAGCAGCATTTGTGCGCTGTCGAGTCATATTAAACCCTTGTTGAAAAACTAAAGTTGGACATTGGGTTTCAGATGAATGATAAAGATAACATAGCCCAACCACGTCTACATATCCTTCTGTTGCTTTTGGCTTATAATCAGTTGTTTCTAAGCAAAAACTTAAAATCTTATCAGATATCTCTTCAGGATTGGATTTCATGTGGAGATTCCATGAATCTAGGCACATCTCACATATAAATTGAATTTCTTTGATTTCTGAGGGACTCCAAACACGTTCAGGAGGATATTCAAAATAACTCGATTGAGCGGCATAGTTGGAAAAAAATTGATCTTTTTCTAAACGGAGGCTGAATGTGCGGATAACAAAATTTGGAGGTAATTTTTTTGGGACATTCCATGTAATTTTAGATGCCATACTGGGTTTAATATCCAAGCGATTAGCAAAATATGTAAAAGGATTAAATGCATTTGAAGACTTTTTAGTTGATGAAGGATCAGAAGATGTAGATGGGATAGTCATTAGATTGATTCCTTCAAAATTACGTGGAGTTCGGCTGAAATTACCAAAAGTTTTAATTTTATATTTTTGTTCATTGGCTGCAGGTTCGATGAAGATGGCACCCCCTTTAAGGTTACTTTTTTCGAGTTTTTCCCAAAGGAGTTCCCGCACCAATTTTGATAAAGTTCCTATAAAGACGCCTGATTTAATTTCAATCATCCAGCGTGTAATTTCGCCTCGTAAACTTGAAGGGAATTTTTCTGTAATTAAAACGGATAATTTTGCCAAGATAAACGACTCCTTTATTTATTCTTTGAGATATTTATCTGATTGTAATTGACACCGCCCGAAATCAGACCTTCATCAGGATCCCATAGATCTCCAGCTACTGCTTCACCTGTATCTATCTTTAGATCAGAAAGGAGTGATGGAATATCCGAAAATTCATTATTTTTATTATTATTGGTTATATCAAGTATGATATCTATATCTGGAAGAATTCGTTCAATTAAGTGTGTTTGATAAAATAGATCACGGCAAGCAATGCGAATTCGTTGCTCAAGATTTAAGGGGTTTTCAGCTACCATTTGAAATACCATGGGAATTATCAATTCGCCCTTATAGAGGTCACCTATATCAAAAACAAATGATAGTTGTTGTCCAGTATGAATAAATCCCAAAGCAGGCGAATACCCAGCTGATACGATGGCAGCATGACAAAGCCCATATAAACAAGAGTTTGCAATAGAAAGAGCTCTGTTAAGTGGGTCTCCATCATCCCACGATTTAGGATTATATTTTCGACCTTTCCACTCCAATCCTGCATTCTTTGCTGCTTCTTTATAGATTGTTCGCATTCTTGCACCTTCTTTTCCTCGCATTTGCTTGATTGTCATATCAAGAGGGAGAGATTCTTTAAATCGGAGCATATACATTCTTCTTACAACTTCTGTGCGTAATTTTTTATCAGAAACAAGTTTTGCCTGATGAATAATGTGTTTTGCTGATCGTGTTTCTCCAACTCCCAATGCATAAAAGCGGACACCATGTTCTCCAAGCCAACAAACAAGGGTACCATTTCTGGCCAAAGATTGAATTGCGGAATGTGAAATAGCAGTTCCTGGACCAAGGAAAAGTAGAGAGAGATTTGCACATGGAATGGGTGTTTTTCCAAATCTATCAAAAACTGCGATAGCCTTTGCATCTTGTTCAATTTTACAGTGTTCGACATATAAATATGAAAGACCATCACGGAATTTCGGAAGTGTTCTTAAATTTTGGGGCATTTTATTTTCCTCATGGAAGTTTTTTGTTTGTTATTTTTTATTTGTAGATATTAGTTTTTATTATTAGTTTTTGTTATTTGTTTTTATTATTTGTTTTTATTATTTGTTGTAAATTCTGCAGTATTTTTCAATTTTCATCGTGTTTGGTGTATAAGAGAATGGAGAATGTGAACAATGAATGGGAAACTGGAATTTGTAATTTGGAAATTGGAATTTAGAAATTGTAAATTATAGACTGTAGCCAGTATGTTAGTAGTGAGAAAGATTAGGAAAGACTGTTTGATCAAATGAACAACTTTTACTAAAGAGAATTTTAAAAAAGTCTTTTTAAAAATAGAGACGAAATTAATTTTTTATAATTTTTATTAGCTCGCAAAAACACCAATTTTTACGACAAAAACAGAATAACAGAACAACTCAATTTCTATATAATTCCTTTATTATCTTATCGATATTTATGATACTGCACTGAATGAATCAAGGATTTGGATAATGAATTGATTATAGAGAAGAAGATTTTAAGAATTGAAATTAAAAAATGTTAAGTAAAAATAACATATAAAAAATGATTAATAAAAATAAAATCAAAAAATCATAAAATCAAAAAATCAAAAAATCATAAAATCAAAAAATCATAAAATCAAAAAATTAAGAAATCATCAAAAGACCGAAGCCATAAGCCTTAGCAGGTCCAATCCCTTTCTTTAATGAGTTTATAAATATCTCAGGATCTGTGATGATTAAAATACCGTCAAAAATAACTGAGAAGAAGGTCATTTTACTCCGTTTTTGTTTTTTACTATGCGAAGCCTCAGACTTTTTTCCAATTACTTTATATCCAGCAAATTTTCCCTCTGGCATACCGATTGCATTGATTTTACTTAGATCTACTTCATACTCCTCAGAATTATTTTTTGTTTCATCAGATTGTGGTATTTGGGAGAAAATTTGTTCAATAGAAAAGCGGTCTGGATGATAGAGATTTTTCTTTAATTGAACTTCTTGGATTTGAAAGCCATTATTCTCTGCCTTCCTAATTAGCCATTTGATCTGATCTTCTTCCTTATAAAGAGGTTGACGGTGCCCATTTGATTTTTTTCCTTTCAATCGATCTTTTTTGCTCGTTGTACCGACTTTTTTGGTTACATTTGCTTTCAATCGAAAATGAAATCGTTGGCCAGATTTGAATTCGAAGGAATTATAATCAATTTGTTTGACAGCTACAGCAGGATTACTTTCAGATGGATTCCCATTAGTGAAATTTACAACATACTGTGATTTTAAATGACTCCAATTGGGTTTTTCAGATGATTGCACTAATAACATTGGAAAATTTTCTCTTTTCGAAGCTTCCAAATAATATAAAACCTGCAGATTAGAACGGGCAGATTCTGAGTATTGTTGCTTGAATGCTTGCATGATAGTCCTGTGCATATCATGACAGTTACCCAAATCACGACGCACTTTGGGGTTTCTCGGATTAAGAAATAAACGAGAGAGATACATCATCTTATCCAACCTCCGAAGAAATACCATCTTGTGTTGAGGCAATTCCAGGATTCTGGACATATTTTACCTTTACTCTACGCACCCGATACATGCGACTCGGTTGAGAAGTGATCTCATCATACCGTATTTCTTTTCCTGAAAGATCTTCAAGCACACACCGAAGTAATGCTGGTGGATTTTGGCGCGGATCTTTAGCCTTAAAAAGGTGAGATGGGAAGTATGACCGAGGTTCCCATGGAATACGGGCAATGGCATCATCGATGGATGCATAATCCCGAGTTAAAGTTTCAAAAAGTGGACGAGTCGGCACACAACATTTACGCCCTAAATAAAGCTGCCAATGGGG
Source organism: Candidatus Harpocratesius sp. (assembly GCF_054039255.1). Lineage (NCBI taxonomy): Archaea > Promethearchaeati > Promethearchaeota > Promethearchaeia > Promethearchaeales > Promethearchaeaceae > Candidatus Harpocratesius > Candidatus Harpocratesius sp. Next base: position 28,662 of record NZ_JBPLBG010000025.1, on the reverse strand, counting down.
CGATTGAAGTGCAGCTGCAATTTTCTTTAATAGATTTCCATCCCCTTGTAGCACCACCAAAAAGGAAGCATCCTCCAAGTACATTTTTGGGGATAGAATTGTATTGTTTTCTTTTTTTTCTTTGCCATTTGCCAGTAATACTTTTCCTGTAATTGTTTGAAAATCACGTATTATTGCACCTGCATTTTCTGTTCGCACACCCATCAGTAGATGAGTTGATAATTTTTCCAACTCAGGATCAAATCGAGGAATACCTAATGCACAACCGATTAACCCAACAATTCCGCTTTTAGAAGGTTCCGTTCCAGTATCTCGCATATCCCATCGAGATTCGAGCCCCCACGATTGGAGCGGTCCTTCTAACCGCATGACTAACAAAAGGGGGTTTTGCCCAGTAATTTTAATCACCTTGTAAAGCGGTCGTTAATGCTTTGATTAAATCGTTAATACTTTCTTTCTTTTCGAAACCTTCAGGAATAGATGGATCAATATTATTAAAATCACGACCTTCAAACCAATACTGATGAGCGGCTTCGAGATTGAATCGCTTTGAAAGGGTATTTATGTGTTCAATTAATTTTTCAACCGAAACTTCTTCTAAATCCTTCTTACCAAATGGAGAAGCAGGTGAGACGAATGCATTGGCAAAACTGACTGGACATTTCATAGACCGAATCACAACAGCTACCAGTGCAGGTAATTGATGTGCTGCGAATGTATTCTGTTTACCAGATGGAGATGTAAATATAGCGGCTTTTAAAAATGCTTCAATTGTTTTAACCATCAACTTTTTTACTTCTTCATTTTTTCCTTCTTCGAAATTGGATATAAATTGCTCTGTATCAAAGGAGAAATACTTATAGAAGCACGATGAATTAAATTCAATATCTCCCATCATTGCAGAACCTTGATCCTCCATTTCTCCACCGCGATGTTGTAAGTCATCAACTGCTGTGAAGAAATCAAATTCGTTGAAAATTTTATTAGTGGATATGGCATGAGCAACTTGCATTGATGCTTCCTTATCCACAAAAGCCTCAGAAGTGATCATTCGCCCAAAAAGTGAAATATCAGGGGTAATAGGGATAACTCCAATTTTTTTAATTTCGTTTTGGAGATCTTTAGCCTTTTTTTTCTTAAATGCGGCAACATCTTTACTGGACTTTATTGCTTTTTCCATAATATCAGTTACTTTCTCAATATCTGCTTGTGAGAAGAACATTATTTGCTTGGTTTTAAAATCTGTTGTCTCTTTTGCGTCCTTATTTCCAAATCCTGTGGCTTTTTTTGCAGCTTCAACTGCAAATTCTTCAGAGATGCCTCGTTCAAGAAGTTTCTCTTTTATTTTCTCTGGTAAATGGCGGGTGCGTATACCCATACCTGCTTCCTTCATTGCCTCCTTGAATATAGGTGATTTTCGGATGGCATATTTCAAACTTTGACTCGACAAGCGAGCTCGAGGATATCCCCCGAAATTACAGCGTTTGGGGCTCCCTGTATCATCTCGATTGAGATTATTGGGAGCATAATTGTGCAACATATGGATTTCTACTAACATCGTTTTCACATTCTATTTTTTCTTTTTTTTGTTTTTTTTGTTTATTTCGTTTATTTCGTTTCTTTCTTTTTTCTTTTTTTCTTTCTTTTTTCTTTTTTTCTTTCTTTTTTTTTTGTGTGTTTTATCTTTTTCTTTCTTTTTTTTTTGTGTGTTTTATCTATTTCGTTCTTATTTTTTATGAATAATTGTATTTACTGATATTGTTGTTTCTTTTTTTTTAAAAAAATCATTAATTTTTAGCTTTCATTTCCTTTTATTTACTTGATGAGGAAGAACTTGAAGATACTGAAGATTGTGATGCACCATAATAAGCGCGTGCCCAGCTTTTTTGAACAGATCGATTATTAGAATAATCTCGGCTCCAAAAATAAAGATCAGTTAAAAGATTATACCAAGATATTCCAACTTGTTTACTGGCGGCTAAATTGACGCATTGTCGCAAACGATATGAAAATTCCCGAAATGAATCTAGATTACCAAATACTGGGTCAAATGAGCTGGAATCCAGCGAGCAATCCAGTAGGTTTTGAAATCTTAAATCAATACTCCCAGAATCACCAAATTCTTTCTTTGTTTGAGCCATTGTATCACCAAAATTACCCATTCCTGCTTGAGGTTGAAGGGGAAAAAGTGTAGCGATTAAATAATATATTGGCTCTAGTCGGCTATTTTGCTCAGAAAACGGCAAAATTTTGTAAAACGCGGCCATTGCAGGAATTGAATCACCCAAAACAGTTCCTGATGCCCGTTTTAATGCAGCATATTGACCCCTATCGGTTTTTTCCAATTCTTGTAATGCTGTTAAAAAATGGTGAAAAATTTCAGTTTTTTGATGGTTCCTTTCTTTTGAAATTTTTCCATTAATTTCATCTGTTTTTTCAGTTTTTTCCATTTTTTCAGCATCAGAATTGTCCGAATTGGGGGATGTAGATTGAAAATTTTTCAGATTTTCCATTTTCTTTCTCCTTTTCTTTATAAAAAATAATTTGACTTTGGAAATATTATTTACTTTCTGTCAATTCTATTTTGTGTCAATTCTATTTTGTGACAATTTCATTTGACTTAAGACTAATCTACACTATTTCGATTAGGGTTGATTGGGCATTAAACGCTTTTTTATCCCATAAATCCTCGGACGGTAATCAGAACGGACTTTCTCCGCTTTTTTTAAATATTCAGCTGAACCATCAAATGAGTCTAATATAGTCTCTACCACAGAAGTTGCAGTGTCTATCAAAACCTTCCCCCAAATAGGGCGAATTTCTTGCCCAACATCGGGATTATTTATATTTTTTTGAAGATATATTATTATTTTTTCTTCAAAAGGTTGATGTAATTGATTCCAGAAATTTGTTTTTGCTTGCTCTCTAATTAAATTAAATCCTTTAGAATTCCCTTTGGCATCCCGAGGATAAAGATGCTTAAGAGATAAGTTTATGTAATATTCAGCTAATTCAGCAGCATCTAATAATTCTTGAATAATTGCACCTGCATGTTCTGAAAAGGTAATCTCTTTCGGAAGTGATAAGATTGAGCGTCGCCAATTCTTTAATTTGGCTTTATCTGATTCCAATACATATAAATTCAACGATACTCTTTCCAAATCAAGTTCTTCTTCATCTTGATATATATCTTGAAGTTGAGTAATGATTGTAGGGCGGTTGTATCGGATGTGAGTTTTCTCATTTTCATAATCCTTTTCAGACAACAGCATCAATGGGCCGTAGTCACGCCAAAAATCCTTTCCAGGAGTGAAACGGATGGGAAAATAACCCTTTTTTGTCTTTCTATATGCAACATTAGGATCGCGCCAAATATTCGCATCATCTACAAATTTCCAACCAGGTTTAAATACAATCCTATTTATTAATATTTGATTTTCTTCATTTGAATAACTGCATTTTCCCCGCTCTTTCATTGGAATCAACACACAATATCGAGGCATCCATGTTAATCCATGTAGGTAAGAAGTTACCATCTTTTTAGCTTTAGACTCAATATATTTCTCAGAACGCCATGGAACTTCAAAATGACCCGAAGGAAAATCTGTATATCCAGTATATGTATTTAATAGAAGAGTTTGGAACAAATTTTTTCCTTCTATCAATTCATAAATCGGCGGAGTTCCATTAATACTAGGAGAAAAGCCAACACCACCCGCTGTACTAAACGTAGGTAAAGCACATAACGCACGAGCGCAGATTTTGGCGCTAAAAGATAAATCATTTTCAAAACTGTGATTGAAAAAGATAGGATTAATACCAGAAGGTATGTGATGAAAAAGACTACAAACAGATTTTAAATCCTTTTTTTCTATTTCTTTAGGTGACCCTTGATAAAAAGGGTGATTGGGATCAAACAAATCAAACCGGTTTCGAATGGTTTCCAATTCTTTCAGGATATCGTCATCAAATTGCCCTTTTTCGAGAAGATCCTTAATATCATCCACACTGGATAAATTATAAAAATCTAAAATTAGTGCGATAAGAAAACGATACATTCCGAATTCAAACTCAGGAGAAGCATCTTGGATTTGGCGGATCTCATGTGCTTGTTGAAAAACTTCGAGCAAATTAACTTCTCGAGGATTCCCCGAACTGTCCACCACAGGAATCCATGCTTCTTCTAATAAATTATAATGTACATCGGGAATTTCTATTACCATTTTTATTCACTGAATTTTGTTATATATAATAAAAAAAACGATATTACATATTAATCATAATTTGTTAGCATAATTACCTGATTATCTTAAGAATTGACTCAATAGTACTATTGAGTTGAGTTCCATGGTATTGTCTATTATTTTTCAATTCATTTCATTCCTAATTCATTATATTACTAACGAATTTATTTACTGATTGTCATATCATTTTGATTTAATAATAGTAACTCCTTTTTTTTTTGAATATTTAAGCTTTATACCCATTCCATTTTTTTTAACACCTTCCCAAAATTCGTAATATGAAATGTCAAATTCATCATTTACACTGGGCTTTACAAATACTAAGAAATAGCCATACATCCATTTTGGAGCAAGGCAGATAGGTTGATAACCTGCTTTCGGGGTTGAATTTTCAATTATTGAATAACGAATTGAAACAGAACGCATTAAAAATTCCTTTTTCCACTTATTTGGAATTATTTTGTCATCTTTCTTTTTCTGGTAGTAAGAATCAAGTCGACTTCCTTCTTTGATTAAAATAATGGAACAATTATCCGTAATCAAGCGTGTTTTTGCTTTAAATGCAGAATTACCATCGTGTTCTTCTCCCTCTTCAAAAGCTTTCTGATATGTTTCTGCATAACGGTAGGTTTTACTAATTGGGGGAGGAATTAGATACTGGAGTGTTTTTTGGCTCGATTCTTCTTCGTTTTGATTATATTTTTTGAATAAGGCATCCAACTCATCAACAGCAGATGATAAATAAGCAGGTTTTCTCCCTCGTGGAGGAGGAGGAAATGAAACTAATGGTTGATATACCCGTTCAACCAATTCCCGCAAATCTCGGGGAAATTCTACACAAATTCGGTAAAGATCTTGAAAAGAAGCGTTTTGTGTAGATTTTTTTTGTGAAAATGTGTTTTGAGATGAATGTGTTAAAGCATCTAGTATAATTTGAGTGCGAACTAAAAGATATGGAGAATAGATATATTTTGAATTTCCAGTAATTTCCAGGATTTTTTTCTTTGAATTTTGCGAATTAGTTAAGGTTGGCATTTCAAGAGGTTCAATAGTGTTCTTTTTTTCATTAGACTCACTCAACTCACTCAACTTGCTCAACCAAGAACTTGAATCAGTGATTGATCCAGAATAGAAAAATGTAGATAAATAACTTGGTTGATTTTGAGGCGGAAACGTGGCACCAAAAATAAATACTGTTGGATTGGGAAATACCTTTGAAGTAGGACGGTATTCACGAGAATGCCGCCACACTCTCCCCATCCTTTGAACGAGTAAATCGATGGGGGCCAATTCTGTAAACATTAGGTCAAAATCTAAATCCAAGCTCTGTTCTACCACTTGAGTTGCTACCAAAATCGTATTAGCAGGACGAGCTTGATATTTAGAAGAATATTTGGAGAGAAGACTGTTTTTTCCAAAATATTTTTTCACAAGATTTTCAATGGATTCTCGATCTTCAACTGTATATCGACTATGAAAAAGTAAAACTTGTGTATTATTTGGAACCCAATCTTCCCGGAGAGGCGAATTTTTACTTAAAACAATTTCTAACTTTCTGAATAATTCTTGTGCCATGGACACTGTGTTTACCAACACACATTGGCAACCAAAATCTCTTTCTTTACCTTCATTGTCCGAACTTTGGGTTTGTGTTTTAAGTATTTGATATATGGTATTCACAATAATGGAGCCCATTCGATCAGTATTTCCTTCAGTGCCGGGTAAATTGTAAATGTGATATTTTTTTTGAGAACTACAAGATGTTTTTTCCATTGTTTCAATACCAATATTTCCTAAACGATCTACAAATGAGATCATAGGATAAGACTCAACTCGCAATTCAGAACCTGTTTCTGCTATTTTGAGTTCTTCGAGCTCATTATTCGATAATACTGATTGAGATCTTGATGTAATATCAGAGGATTTTGTTGATATCGTTGGTTTTTTCAATGTCATTGATTCATTTAATCTCGTTTGCCTTTTTGATGTCGTTTGCTTTATCTTTTCTCTTGATTCTGGAGATATTTCCAATTTACTCCTTCTAGTGCTAATAGAATTTGAAAACTTTAAACTATCAAGAACCCCATATTTTTGCTTCGCTTCGAGATAATGTGAAAAAATATGCTGCTTTCTCTTCTCTGGAAGTGTTGCTGATAATAAAATAACAGGAATATCCAAGATCGAAGCCCATTCTAACAATCGATCAAAAATTTCCATCATATAAGCATCATATGCATGCACTTCATCCAGTATCAGAATTTTATTGGTTAACCCTAACAAACGAAGAAATCCAAATTTTACATTTAATACTGCCATTAAGGCTTGATCAATGGTTCCTACTGCAAACGGGCTTAACAAAGCGCGCCGTTTAGCCTCAAACCACTTAAATGCATCGAAATATTCTTGTATTTCTGCCTTATATTCGGGTTCAATGAATCCAAATACTTCAGATTTATCCATAGTCAATTTATCCACAACCCAAGCACGACCATGAACTAATTGAGTGTTAAATGGAAAAAATGAGCCAAATATCCCTAAAAACTCTTGAATACGTTTAAACATCTGATTAGAAGTAGCTGTTGTGGGTAAAGCAACATAGAAACCAGTAGAATGCTGCTGTTGCATAATTTTACTTGCAATTGTCAAAGCAGCTTCAGTTTTTCCATCACCCATCATGGCTTCTAAGATAACTACTTTTTCCTGTCCAGTTAACCGATTGGCTAATTCTTGAATAGAATATAAATTTGTAAAATTAAACTGTGCAAACAGCGATTGTAATGAGATATTTTCTGGTAAAAAAGTCCTTAAATTTGAATTAAATCCCATTTTTTGCAGAACATTTCTTGCCAACATGCGTGATGATTCAATATGCAGGGAAAGAATATCAGAAAGATCTCCTTCTGAGGGAATTTGATTAAGACTTTGCCAATGAAACAATTTCTCATTTGATGCCAGCCAATCTGACAATACTAATAGACTTTGCAGAGAAATCCCCACAATACTGGCATGATTGATCTGTAAATTCCTCCATTTATCAGGATGACAATTTAAAATTTCAAGAAATAGATTCCAAATCCTTTCACGAATTGGTTTCCATTCTTTCTTTATCATGGGATGCTCTGAACTATTTTGATCATCAAAACGACCATGATGACCCAAGATAACTTTTCGAATTATCGTTTTTACACGGCGCGGAATTTTATAAGAAGAAGCTAAATCATCAAAAATTTTCATCCCAAGCCCTGGATGATTGCTTTTCTCAGGCGTGAATTTTATTGGAAAACCATAACGTTCCAAAGCGTTGACAATAATATTTCCACCACGATTTTGAAAATGTGGCGAAATTTTGCCCATATCATGCATAGCCAAAATAAACCAGATAAAAGATTGCACTTCATTTGAGTTAGGCGTTGGTTTAGAATCATCTGTAATTTTAATTAATTCCCAGATCTTACTAAAAACACCATGAAAGGCTGGCGTCTTTGCTAATTCTTGCCCAACGACCATTACATCAGCCATGTGATATACCACAGGATAAAAGTCTTCCAAAGAATTCGGAGTTTTAGTAGTGGTCTTCCCCCAAAGGCAAAGAAATTTACCAGGGCTTATGTCACTGATCATTTTGTTTCACTTGGATTTTCTTTTACATTTAAAGATCTTTCACATCTTTTTAAGTACATCGGTTATCACATTCATTATAAGAAATCTTTTTTACTGATAGTCCATGAAAACAGTTCTCAAGCATTCGACAAAAAGATGATCTTCTAAAATATAAGCATAATTTAGTTTTTACATCAATAAGAATAAATAAAAGAGATATATTGAACATAATATGCGGTGAAAACCCATAGCATACATAATTTTTTTCAAATTGGTGCATGTTATCCAGAATTTAATAAGATTTTATTTTTCATAAACCTTATGATATCTATCTGAAAAGCTTTTTAGGTTCCACTCACTCGACATGAGCAAAATGGTAAATAAGTGATATTTTAGCGATATTGTGCTATTCTTGGATTCGAGGTGTCTCAATTCACCATGCATGTGAGAAATTAAACCACTGGGCCCAAAATTATCTATATTTTTCCCCTCAAAAATATGCTGATAGTAGATTTTCACGCGCTTTCCCTCATAAAACTACTATGAATGATTAGTTACGCACTCAAAATATCTTGAATTTGGAGGATATTTATCACATCGTGTTTAAAAAGATGATTTGGATGGTATTTCTTTCTAATCTCAAAATGCATCCAGTTGTTCTTGAATTCAATTTAACCTATCTCAGTTATTGAGGAAAACGCAGAGATTTAATGATTAAAAGTAGTAAAATAGTGAAAGGAACCGGAAAAATCCGTCATTATCATGGCGCCATGATTCATGAACTATACAAATCTCTCTATATCAGCTGCCTTCATGTGGTTAAAGGCAAATCTAGAATCCTATTTGTGCTTGATATTGCAAATTGATTATTAAATTTAGGTCTTAAAATCAAAATTTGTATGATTGTTCGTCAATATTATCGCCAAAATATCCTAAAATCATTTAAAAACAGAGATATTCTTGTAATTACGCATGCAAAAAACAACAAACAACTCAAAAAAGCAAAAAGAGAATACATTTTGGGAAATAGAGGGAGAATTCAAATTTTTACAATAAGAACTAAGAATAAAACGAACCGAAAACGAAAATTGACGCGTTGTTGGGTTCATTTATTTCCTCGAAAATAACAGCGAATATATGACTTGAAAACTGACAATCGACAAGGACAACAAAGTTTAGACAAAGTATGCGAACAATTATTGGGATTAATTGCAGCTATTGTACCACAATATCGCTCAAAATCTTTCGTGTACCTATAAAACGATATTGCAAAATGGGATGGCAAATTGAGACCGTGTTTCGTGATATAGATATCCACAAAGGACTATGGCGGTCAAACGATGATGGGACACGGCTTTTTGCTGAAATGGGCAAATATTTACTCTTTAACTTCTGGCAAATTGAACGGGATCAAATCTACCCAAATCACCAAATGACGTTCCAAGAATATCGCGATTGGTTTGTAGATGAATTTACTCAGACTATTAATTTATAACCTGGGCCAGCTAATGCATGTGCAGCTGTTCCAGCATCCAAGTAGATGAATTTACTCAGACTATTAATTTATAACCTGCGTTAATTTTATCAAAATCTGGTAGGGGACGAGGAAAATGTAAAAAAAGTTATTTCATTGAGAACTCAAAAAAAAAGGAGTTAATAAAAAATAAATACGTTCATTAATCTTTAGATATTTATAAAATATCTTTAATTTTATTAACAATATCGATTCCATAAAGAGGATGGTATAATCCAGTCTCACATAAGGGAATATAACAAATATTTGCTTTATTTTTTAATTTTCCCTTTATTTTTTCATAATCTTTGTGATAGATAGGTACAAAAAATTGTCGTAATTTCCTTAATTGATTTAAAACATCTATTTTTCTTTGCATTCTTTCTTTAAAATTACGATTTTTTGCTTTATATAAATCATTAATCTTATTACAATAATCTTGGAATAACATTTTTGTATTTTCATCCAATATTATAAGAATGTCATGTTTAATGTATTCTTTAGGAATTAATTCAAAATCTTGAATATATAAAATTTCGTTTCTTTTTCCTAAGTTTCGATTTCGGCTGTATGCTAAATTCAATAATATAGACACTTTAGAATCTCTCAATTCTGAATTCGAACTAATTAATTCTTTTATAGAATTAAAATAAGCCTTTGATAAGGGAAGAAAGACATTTTCAGACCAAGGTAGTTTTTGTATTTTTTTTTCTTCTTCTAAAATGGATTTTGTTGCTGTAAGAAGATTATCATTGTATATGTAACTGCAGTAAGGACGATTCTTGTGGGCAGGATTTTTCCAGTAATTTATTTCAACATTACCACGATGAAATGAATCATTTTTAGCATTGCGATTACATCTACCTGAGACTTGAATCAAAGAATCAAGAGGTGCAAAATCTCGTATTATCAATTCAGCATCAATATCCACACCTGCTTCAATAACTTGTGTACTTACTGTTATAGAGTGAATTTTTAATTGATTTATTAGTGATAAAAGTTGGATTCTGATTTTACGCTGATGTGGAATAATCATACTTGAAAGATAGACAATTATCGATTTATTTTTATAATTCGATAAAATTGAGATAATTTTTTCTCTATTTCCCTTTTTAATCAAAAAATTCTCATTAAAATTAATTTTAACCTCTTCTTTTATTCGCGATTCGATTTCATTAATTGGAACTGCATTTTCGAGAGTATTTAGAAGAAATTTTACAATTTGCAAAGAAGTTCGAATGGTATTTGCCACAAAAATTGTACTTTTTTGCTTTAACCTATTAATATCCATCTTATTTAGATAATTGGAAAGATAATTAACACCATTGAATGAATATATGAAATTGATTCGATTTAAAAAGGGTGATTTAAAATAATATTCTATTTTTGGGTTTATTTCAAGAATTTCACCTTTCTCCATAATAGCTGGTTGTGTTGCAGTTAGAAAAATTACTCTAAGATTGAAGAACTTTGACATAGTAAGCAGAATATATCTTAAAGGAATCCAGTAATCAGGAGGAAATGCTTGAATTTCATCAAATATTAAAATACTATTTGTTAATCTATGAAACTTTTTTAATTGTCGATTTTGATATCCAAACAATGTATAAAATACTTGATAAAAAGTAGTAACTATTATTTCAGAATTCCAAGACTCAGTCAAAAGTAAGGCTTGATCATTAGGAAGTTCATTGTCATTTGTTTTATATAGTATTTCAGATAAATGATGGATCTTTAGTAAATATTCATGCTGATTTGATTGAAAATCAAGAATAGAGATTTGTAGAATTTTTTCTATTTCTAGATAATTTTGATCAATAATGCTTGTAAAAGGTAAACAATATATAATTCTTGGAGAAAATTCTTCTATATTATTATTATTAATTGCAGACCTATTATTTGAGATTTTGCAATTATTTAAGGTCTTTAAGCGCGCTCTTAACTTTAATGCAAAAGATAAGACAGTAAAGGTTTTACCAATGCCAGTAGGGGCAGTAAGTGAAAATATTCTTTGTTTGTAAAGTTCATCATCATTTAATTGTGTTAAAGAATTTAAAGAATCACAATAAAATTCTTCTCTAAATTTATCAAAATTCGAGCTAACTTTATCCCCAAAAAGATATTTTTTATATTCATCTACAGCATTATCGGGGATTTCTCTTCGTGTTATTGAATAAGTAGAAATGCCCGCAGCAATCAATTTATCTGAATCAATTAAAGAAGAGAATATAAAATTCAAAAGAGAATAATTGAAAAGAATAAGTTCTTGTGTTATTTTCGATGATTTTTTCATATTTCTGAGATATTTTTTAAACTTTATACGTAAGCTTTTAATTATAACTCTAATTTTCTCATGAGAATCAATTTTTCTTAAAGCATTTTCAATTTCATTTATAAAATCCTCTTTATGATTATATAAACAAGGAACTGTTTCTTGGAATTGAATAAGAATTCTGTGATAAAGATCTTTAATTTGTGAAATTCTTTCTTTTTTCATCAAATCTTTTGCAATATACTCGAATTCATTAGCTTCATGCTGTTGTATGACCATATCATCATCTAATTCAGTTAAAATGGATTGAAGGTTAGAATGATGACGTCTTATGGTGATAAATGCGATAATGATTAGGATTTGATAATCGAAATTATCGGTCATACATTGTGATTTTTGCTTTACAATATTTTTCTTTATTTCCTCTAAATTAAGAAACCATTCTACGAAATGTGCCCCAACAAATGCACTTATTGGTGAATGATGAGAATACTGAATTTTCTGATTTTTATTAAGATGAACTTGAAAATAAGAAGAACATTTTCCAAAATCATGGAAAATTCCAATAATAAAACTAAAAATTCTAGCAATTTCAATACTGATTGGAAAATTAGAAAAATCAATTTGTTGTAGATTTTTATCCATTTGAAGAGTAACTTGCGAAAGATGATCTTCAAGCTTTATATTTGGATGAGAATATAGTCGAGTCTCCAATTTTATCCAACTTTTATAATAGTTTTATATATAATTATTGAAAAAAGGGTTTCAAAAGGAATTTTTGAAAGATTTTTTGGTAAATAAATCAAAACATTAAAGAATTATTCTTTATTTTATAATCGACAAATTACAGATTGCTGGTTAGAATTGAATAGAATCTTGAAAAATTGATTCTCTCTATTCACTTTGATTCGTAAAGATCCACCTGAAAGATAAAAGTAGGTCATCATTGGTCCAGGAATACGCCCGCTTTCAAAAAAATAGCGCATATATTCAGGAAATATTTTGAAATTTTCAGGTTTAGTTATGATCTCATATCGATCGGAACGAAATACTGAATTTATCTCAATTTCATGATCAAGTTGGATTTTTTCTAGAGTACCTTCACCAATAAATTCAAAATCAGCAAGCATTTCTGATAAACCTAAACTTGGTGGATATACCGCTTGGTGATTCTGCAATAATTTTTTTAAATTCTCATAAATTTCTTTATCAAAATGAGAAAAATAAATACGATAACGAAACTCATCGTCATTTAAAGGTAAAATAATTTCTACAGGAATTTGGGTATAACCACCTAATGTATATTTCAAATAGTTCAATGTGAACAATTCTTTTCGTAAAGGGGTTAAGATCTGAAGCCCTATAAAAGTATTTTGATACTTAAAGATTTCATAATATGAATCCCGTTCTAATCCTAATATCGCCGCTAAAATACCATGTATTGTTGTTGGAGGGGGAAAATGATAAGATAGAGAAGTAGAATTAGTTTGCAGATTTCTAAAATGAGCCATTTTTCCAATTAAATCAAAAATTAAAACTTTCTGTGGAATGAAACAATCTTTATATTGAATTATATTCTGGAGTAATTCTTCTTGCGGGAGATTTTGCTTTTTTTCTGTCATTATTACTAGACACTCCTATTTTTAAGAATTATTTAAAAAAAAGCAAATTATTATTCTATTTTAAGATCTTCGAATAAACTTGCTTGTTTAAAATTACATTTATCGAACTTTACAGACTTATCTGCCCAATATACTATCTTTTCGATTTTATTTTTATTTTCATCAATAACTTCATCTAATTTGCTGAAATCGAATTTTACATCATCGATTTTCCGTAATCCTTTTGGATTCTTAATTTTGATATATCGACGTAAATCTCCTATAAAATCAAATTCAGTTTTATAAATAATCCGTAAATATAATCGTGGAAATTGCCCAATCTTACTTCTAGTGGCCATCAATGGGATGCATTTCACGATGGATTTATCAAATAACTTAATATCTTCCTCTGTCAATGTAGTATGTTGAGCCCGTTTTGCACTGAGAATTCCATAAAAACCCAGGAGAGAATAATAAATTCGATAATCGGTTCCCATTGTTCCTTGCGATCCTTCTCCTGAAGAAAAATGACTAGTAATCCCCGTAGTATCTACAAATTCAACTTGATTGAAAGATGTCCCCCAGGTAAATTGCAAAGGCCCAATCACTTGAATAGATGATCCACCACCTTCAGCTTTTATCGGAATAGTTGCACCAAATAATCTGATATCAATAAATCTTCTCTGAACATCTTTATAGGTTAAATCATTTAATTTCTTTTTTTTAGCTTCTTTGAGATTTACTTCTTTTTTTGGGTTTGCATCCCTCCAAAGCATAAATTTCAATCGATCAGAGGCATTTAACACGATACCTTCAGGATTAGTTACATAAATCTCCCTTTTTTCATATTTTTCTAAGTAGTCACGAATATATCGCTTCAACCTGACATCAGTAACGATATTAGTAGAAGTTGCAATATCCATTCGAGGTTTGTTTTCATTATCAGGATCCCCGTTAGGATTTGTCATTTCAGCATCATAAATGAAGAGAATTTCCTCATTTGATTTAATCAATTTTTTAGATTCACTCTTTGCGGACATATATTTCAACCTTTTTTTGCTGTTTGTTTTTAAAAAAAATTTTTTATATCTTACTAAAGCAGAATTACTGAGATTTACTCGGTATTCTCAGATGTATTATCTGCGGATGAGGTGGTTGTAAATTTTCCTAATTTTCTTAAAAATGCTCTTTTAAAAGCATATCCAGACATAAGATAGAATACATTTTCTGAAGGTGTAAGTTCCCAGTCAGAAGGATTTACTCTATCTATATATTCTTGAACACCAGCATGAATACTTGAATCAAAATGATATTTCTTATATTTAATCAATTTATCAACAATTTCATTTAATAACTGAATAATTCGATCAAGTTTCATACCATTAAACTGAACCTTCTTTAAAATGGGTTCAGAATTCAACTTTTCATATTGAGCAGATCCAGCATCAGCAAGTAAAATTCCCATTAGGAATAATGCTCTTGCTTCATTTTTATTATAAACAGATTTATTTGCCCAATAGTTATCTATTTCTTCTTGAATTTGCGGTTTATCTTTTTCAGTCATGTTTATCAACGGTTTAGGTTTTTTTTGAATAATTGATAAGGAATTTATCTTTTCTAAAAACTCAAGAATAGTATTCATAATCAATGTTTTATCAATCACATTAAATATTATAGCATAACCAGATTTATTGTCTGTCAGATTATAACCTTGAGTATTATAATAAAGATGGTGAATAGATCGCTGAAAATTTTCGATTATTTGATGATGATCTAACTTTTTTTGGGAAAAAATTGCATCATATATCGTGTAGACATAGCTTTTTCCTTTAGGCTTCTTCTTTTTATCAATTCTTACAGGAATAGAATAATATATGCTTAACAGATCAATACCCTTTATTTTTTCGTTTCTAATTTGAGTGTCTCCAGCGATTTCTTCAATAACATTCATTATTTTTTTCAAACGAGTAGGTGGAACATCTCTTATTATTTTGATAATTTTATTTGGTCTTCCACCATTATCTGTCGTGAAGAATACATAGTGATAAACAAGTGAATGAAATCCAATTATTTCTTGTAAATCTTCTAACTCTTTCTGAATATTTCGATGTTCTTCAAATTTATACATTTGATCGTGAATTAGTCGAGTTTTTTCTTCAATATTTTTAAGATCACCAGGCTCTAAATCACTAATTGGTGTTATTTCAGGAATAATGAGCATATTTCTACCAGCCCAAAAAACTTTCAAACTTGATAATAAGAATTTCTCGCCTAAAATTAACTCTTTAAAACATTGATAGCATAAATTAAAGTTATTTTCAAAATTCTTAGCTAAACCTGCTGTAAAAATATCTTTATTGGTCATAAAGAATTTTATTTTTGATTTTTTCAGATAATCTGTTGAAATTGCAGGATTTTGTCCACATAAGGAACAAATCAGATTCTTAGTTTTTACTTTTTTAGCATTTGATTGATCAAATTTCTCTGAAAAAAGAAATTCGATATATTCTTCATTTCTTGAGATTAAATTTCCATCAATTTGAGAGGATAATAAAACAACTTCTTTTTCAATATCTATTCCTATAATTGACGATAAAATCTTAGTTATATATTTTGCCTTTTCATTGGGTTTACTAGGACATTTTTCTTCTAAGAATTTTTCTAAATCAGATTCTGAAAATATATTTTTTTCAAAAAATGGGAGATCTTTACTGCTCAAAAATGGTAAAACTGAAATTAAATACTTCGAATTCTGCTTTTCTTCTTCTTTATTGGATGATTTTCTATAATTTTCAATAATTGATAATGAATTTCTTATGTATGAAGGAAAATCGGAGAGAGTGTTTAATTCTATCATATATTGATTATTTTCAGGAAAAAATATCTCAATAATTTCTTTTAAGGAACTTTTTAATTTTCCATCTGAAAGGTTATTTGATAAAAGATAAATTGTATTTTTCTTTAGATCTGGAGAGATATATCGATCAATTGAATTTGTAGTAATGAATCTATTTGAGACATCAGGAGTATTGCCTACCCATAGATATTCTTGAGAAATTTTGTCCTTATTTGCTTGTGTAATTTCAATTCTTTGAATTTCAATTTTTCGTTCTGAAGGTTTAAAATTAAAAATTAACCCATAGTTGCTACTATTAGAATTTAATTTTATAGATTCAGTTAGATATTTAAGAGAATCTAAGGACCTACCTTTTGTTTGTCGATAAATTATAGACCCATAATTTCGAGTAATGTGCATCATTTCTATTGTCAATTTATCTATTTTGATTTATTTCGAATTTAATCTTAAATAAAGTTTTCTATTTTCTCACAATTAAATATTTTTGGAGTTAAAATGTTATTCTTAAGCTTTTGCGAAATTATTTTTATTATTAACTTTTGATACTGTATACCTTTTTAAATTTATTCTCCGCACATTGTTTTGATAATAAGTTAATCCAAAATTAATCTTCAAGTAATTCTTGATAAGAGAGATGCGAAATTTTAGAAAAATGTGAATAATTATCAAACAGTTCCCAAGCATTCGACAAAAAGATGATCTTCCAAAATAATTGCATTATCTAGCAATTACATCAACAAGAATAAATAAAATGGATATTTGGGAAATATTATGAAATTAGAATCCTAAACCATGCATCATAATTCTCGATTTGATACATGTTATCCAAAATTTAATAAGAATTCATTTTTCATAAATCTTGCGAAATCTGTCAGAAAAGCTTTGGAGGTTCGACTCACTCGACATGGACGAAAATGGTATTTGGATGATATTTTAGTAATATTATGTTATTCTTGGATTCGAGGTGTCTCAATTCACCATGCTTGTGTGAAATTATACCCTTGGGCTCAAAAATATCTGATTTTCAAGCCTCAAAAATATATTGATGGTAGATTTTCACGCACTTTCCCCAATCAAACTACTGTAAATGATTGGTTACGCACTCAAATTCTTCTAAATGTGGAGAATGTATATCGAATCGTGTTTGAAAAAATGATTCGTTTTGTTTTTTTTTAGAAATTGAAAAATTTATCCTATTATTTTAGAATTAGATTTAACCGATCTCAGTTATTGGTAAAAACGCAGAGATTTAAAAATTGAAGGTAGTAAAACGATGAAAGGAACTGGAAGAATCCTTCATTATCATGGCGCTATGATTCATGAACTGCACAAATCTCTCTATATCGGATGTCATCATGTGGCTAAAGGCGAATCTAAAATCCTATTTATGTAATGTCATCATGTTAAAAAAATACATATTTGTCCACTTAATATCAAATTTATTTTTCTAAAATTTTAAATCATGAATGTGCTCTTTTTGAGAGAATTCGATATACTAAACTTTTTGAATCGCTCCGTCTAGGTCGATTAAAGATTTGATTACTGTGAATAGGGTATTATTCCGCTTGAATCCAATATGAAAGCCTTTGATATATTATTTTAAGATCAAGATCGGGGAGAAGCATTAATCCAGTTATATAATTCTGTACTGCAGTGATCAAGTTGGCAATACTCACTTGATATTCATATTTCCTATTTTTAGCTTCTTTTCTTGCTTTTGCAAGCTTGTCCTCTTCTTTCTTTAAGATTTCACAAAATGAATATAAAAATATGCAAGAGTAAAAATCTTGCAAAATGAACTGAAAATTATTAGATGAGAAATTCTTAATCGACATGAAAACTTTCAAAAAGCTAAAACTAACTTCTACACGCTATCGTTTAAAATAAAGTTCTTTAAAACATGTTGCAGGATATTTCTTTTTATTAAATAATTTGTAATTAAAACTTCAGTCTCTCCTGTAGAGAGTGTAACCTTAACTGCTCGCAATTTTAGAGCCTTTAATAAGTTGTTTTCTTCAATAATGCTTTTTGAGAGCGAGAACATTTAAATTCAAGAATAGAATCAGTTTTTTGGTTATTCACGAAGTCTACAATAACTTTAAATGTTGCAGATGTCTTGGACCGTATACAAAACTTCAGATTATTTGCAATAAGCACTGCAAACATGCCAAAATCAATAAAAAATTTATCGAATAGAAGAATTGGGTTCTGTAAAAAGTCTGTTACGGGCCCTTTTTTAATAAAAGGAATATGATTTTCTATAAATGGCTTTTTTTCAGCTTCAACTTTTCCAAATGAAAAGTTTAGAGAAAGATTGTTGAGTGGATCATAAAGAAAAACCGCATTTCCCTGTAAAACTCCATCTTTTTGGTTTTTTGAGCGAATTCTAGAGAACAATGACTCTGTTTTCTCAGTTACAGGTATTGTAGAACGACTTTCATCTATTGCTAGAAGCGTGTGTTCTTTACATGTGTTAATCTCGTATTTATTTTCAAGATTTTCGTAAAAAACTTGTTAAAATAATCTAACAAGTCAATAAAGACTTAATGTATAATTTTTTTTCTTGCTTGAATAAAGGCGCTAGATTTTGGAATCACATTTAAATCTTAGGAAATAGCTTTTCATAACTTAGGTTAAGGTGTGAAGTAATTAAATGTTCTAGCTTATTTAATAATATCCTGATCATAAGATCGAAAGTTAATTTCCTGTTTCTCGTGAAATCTTCAAGATTTAATTTATTTTTTTGACACAGCGAAGATCCAAGGATTTTATTCTTGATTTTTTGTATATAATTGATATTATTGTCGTGCTCCATGTAAATACTCATGATTTATACACTTAAATTTCGTTATTTTCATTTCCATAGGCAGTAAATTAACGTTTTTTTTATGTGCATAACAAGAATTATCCTTAGAATATAAAGATATCGATTTAGATCTCAGCATAGGCGGAATAAATAAAGAATCTCCATTTTATATAATTTATATTCAAAATTATAGGGTGTGTTAGTGTATAATATTAATTTTATGTGAAAGATCTCTTTTGTCCTTAAAGAAATTGTTGTGTTTTTATGTCGATATATATTTAACTTAATGACATTGTCCAACGTATCATTATTCTGATAGCATTCGCGCACATGTATTTGTGTGCGTTATTGCCTTGCTTCTGCTATCATTACTTCGTTTAAAGTTATCAAGGAAATCTGTGCCGATCACCTATGTAGAATTGTTAGACGAATTAAGTTCTATTCATGTTTTGATGATAAAAACATCTCCAACAGCAGTTCCATTATGGAAATTAGACCCTATAGATGGTTTGGCCTTAAAATTAGCAAAAAAATTGAAATTGAAGAATTTACTAAAAGTTTAATAAAACATGCCCCTAACTTTTTTATTGTAAGTGGAATTCATCGATGAATTTTTAATTATTTTTAAGAAAATATTTTTGTCGGATCGTTAACTTGTAAACTTAAGAATTGAAATATTTTAAAATTAGAATTATTTGTAGTCCACAAAGAAGATGATGTATTTTTAATCTTATGAATTATTCATTTAATTCTACTAAAGTTCCATCCCATTGAAGTTTACATTCTAAATCTTCTAATAATACACTTCCAGGAACAATATAAAGATGTGGATTATATAATATGGATCCAGGTTTTTTATCATTTACATTAAGCTTTTCTTTCCTTAAATCATAAGGATTAATATAACCCCGCCCAGAAATCAACTCGATATCACCTTTGAATTTTATTTTTGAATCATAACTCATATGAGCAGGTAAAAAACTCAAATTTTTTGTAATTTTAATATGTATCTCATCATTTTCAATGCTAAAATCTAAAGGAAAATCAATGTCTATTTTATTAATTGAATCAAGTTGAACATGTCCAAATCCATATCGAGATTCGCCCCCTAAAATTAAATGATCAAGAGTTTCCTTAAGCGTGATTGATTCTTCATTTAATTCTTGATAATTCTTATTTTTCCAAATAAAACCTATTAATTTTGTGTTATGAGTTTTCTTCTTTTCATCAAGAAATTGTTTTCTAATGAACTCTATTTCGTGAAGACTTTTATCTTTAGCAGTTCCAAAATTATTTATTGAAGTTGAAATCTTGCTTCTAATGAATTTATGCTCAAATGTACTTTTCTGGATTTCCTTTTTTGTATCTCCATATTTTAATCCTGTTTTAGTAAAATGGGGATAATAAATGAACTTTCCATCAAAGATATAGAAATATGAAAAACGATATTGTTTTATAACTTGAATTCCTGTATTATTATAATCAATCGCCTTTGGGAAATCATTTTGAAGCTCAGTAAGGTTTTTTGTTATTGCACCCCATAAATTTCTTCCAGGAATATAATATCTTGTTGGAGAAACTACTGAACCAGTAAATGGTTTAAAACCAATATGAAGTGGTGATTTCAATTTAAAAACTATAACTTTTTTTTCCCATTTATTATCTGTCATTTAATTTCTCCTACTTTATTTTTGCATGGTATAAAGCATAAATTAATGTACGGTCAATTATTTTCTTCAATAAAAATAATTTATCCAAATTTTTAGAAATATATTTAAGATCTTCACAAAAATCTTTGAATTTTTTGCTAAATAAATGATCTTTTTGAAAAAAACATCTTTTTAATTCTTTTCTGTTAAAAAATTCAATAAATTTTTCTGTTGGGTTATCTTTTTCCGATTTCTGATTAAACCATAAAAACATTGCATAAACACCATCTTGCTGTAAAATTCCAATTGCTTTTTGAATTATTATTTTGTCATACTGCATTCCAATTTTTTGTCCATATAATATACATAGATAATCTAGATTCACAATTGATCATGCTCCTTTTCCCTTTTTATTCATATTTTAATATATTTATTCTTCCAAAACCTCTTGTTCCCATTCCTCCTACTCCCAATATTTTTATATAAGGTCTAACAGCATTTATAATCCAATCTATTTGAGATTTGGTTTCGTTAGAAATATTCAACATTTTATCATATCCTATTTCAAATCCAAAAATAGTTCCTCGAGGAATTGCTTCATATGTAAAAAGCGCACCATCTTTTGCAGCACCTGTTGCTGAATCGATGCTAACAGATGTTCTAACTTCTAAATTATCATTGATAATATGAGAAAATAATTTTTCAGAAACAATTACTATTTTTTTTAAATATTGGATGAGAATTTCAGGAATTAATACTTTCTCATTATTATAATTTTCTAATTTCTTGCATTCTAATAATAACCATCCTAAATTCAAAGATTGCAAATTATCTAAACCTATTAAGGGGTAAATAAAGTTATCATTTATCTCAGTTGGAAGAGTAATTATCGTTTCAGCATCTTGAGATTCTGAACTATTTACTTTTTTAAACCAGTATTGAAGAAGACTTTTTGTAGAAAGCCAAACAATTCCACTAATGGAAGAAACAGGAAAGAAAATGATTTCACCATCATAAAATCTCATTTTTCCTTTAAATTTATCGGTCCCAAATATTTCATCAATTGATAAATGTTGATTTTCTTGATTTGTTGATTCTTCAAGAAATTGCTTATAATATTCTCTAAAAACTCCTGCAATTGTAGTGCCTGGAATTTTTGGGACCTCTGTAGTGGGATCTCTTACTATTGCATTATCTACTCTAGCGAGTTTGTAAGCTCCAGCTCCAATATGAACTGGATCAAGTGCTTTTCCAAAAATTTTTTGTATATTTGGTATTTTTTCATCGTTCATTTTGCATTCTACCTTCATTTTTCATGTAGTGGGCATATAAACTTATAGCATCAAAAAATAATCCAGAAATAACAGAATTTATCAGCTTGTTTCTTGTTTCCTCTCTGAATTTATCCCATTTTTCGTTAAATGAGGTTTTCAAAGAAGTTTTAACAAATTCTGAAAAAATAATATTAGATTCAAAAGTGAAATTATCATTAAAGGTTTTGAATTTTTCTAAAAAAATCTGTTCTAAATAGTGAATTTGCGAAATTGAGAGATTATGAAATAAAAGATCCACAATTTCTAATAAATAAGAAATTTGATAGAAATAAAGAGGCCTTTTAGTTAATAGATGATTAGATTTATTGCATCTTTTCCCATTTTCATAATAAATATTATAACAATCTGAAGTTCCAGCAAGAAAATCAAAATCAAAATAACCCGGAAAGAGAGAAAATATAGTTCCTTTTGAAATTTCTTTTAAATGCTTTAATTGATATCCTTCATCTTTTTCTAGATCAATGAAAGGATAATATTTATAAAAATCATAATTCTCTGATGTTTTAAGATTCCACCAAGGGTTCATTAATTTAGATTTATTAAATTGTGTTCCTTTAAGCATCTGTTGTTCTGTATCTAAAAGAATATAAAGAGGAAACTTTTTTTTTGATATAAGCAATTTTACATTCATAGATAGTTTTCCAATAACTTTTTCAAATTGAGTATTATATTTTTCTTTCAAAAGATTAAGAATTGCTAAAGAACTTGATGCTCGTACAATAAATCTGAGAGAATTTGAAGATTTATTAATTAAAATCAAAGGAAAATACTCAATAGTTTTAATTTTACTTTTATCAACCTTTAATTTATTATTTAATTTGATTAAATTTTCGTCTGATTTATTTTCAGTTGCAACAAAATATATTTTGTTTATTGCAACTGCTTCTTTTACTGCTTCTACACCAGTCTTTTTTTTAAACTTATATTTTTCCATTGATTCTATGGAAACAAATTTGAAATCTTTATTGCAATAGACAACAATTTTTTCAGGAACCAATTCTTTAACTTTTATTATTAACTGAGTATTCTGAAGATTACAATTGATCTTCTTTTTTATCTCGTTTATATGTATAGGAAGGACTAATCTTTTTGATTTATAATAGAAAATTTGTTTTTTAATATCTTGAATTAAGGATGAAAAAAACTCTTCAAGTTCGCACCATATTCTATATAGCCGTGCGGGTGAAGGATTTTGAGTAAAAAGCCAACACTTTAAATTTCCTTCATTAAATTTTAAGGGGAATAAATTCGATTCCAATCTTTTTATAATAGTGTCATAACCTAAATTGTTTAAGCTATCTTCAAAAAATGATTGTAGAATAATTTCTAAGAATTTATCGAAATTATCCTCTTTATCTTCATGGACTTTTTTATTATCTAGTTTTATTCTATTATTACAGACTATTTTCATAAAATAATTTAATAATTTTTTAGGTTCATCTAAATATCTCTTTATACTTTGAATTAAAATTAACTTTTCACGAATTTTGTTTCTTTTAATAAATTCCACTATTTGGTTAATTTTCAATTTTTCAAACCAATCATTAATCGTTTGAGAATAGATTGTTTTTATTAATGTTCCATCGAGCCATTTACTTAAATCAAAATCAATAGAAATCAATGCAATTTGGTTATAGATATCTGCAACTTCATCAATCCAAATTGTTTTTTTTCCTTCAAAATTCCAATCTTTCCTTCTACCTTTAATTCGATCTTCACATATAGTACATCTTTCTTTTTGGTTAGATTTTAGCCTTAAACCACAAATCGGGCAAATATCTTTAGAAAAATAAGCAAGGACTTTATCTTTATTTTGAAAATCATAATTATCAAAGTATTCCTTTTCTTTTCCTTCAATAAATAAAACAGAAGTTCGTTTTGGTATTTTTAATATCTCTGTTAAAAACTGCAATTCATTAGCTATAATTGTTAGAGATCTTGATTCTTTGCTTAAAGAAAAAACAGGCCAAATTTCTCCTTTACTTTTTTCTTTAATAATTTTCAAAGCTTTTTCACTTATTTCTTTCGCAAATTTTTCAGTCTTTGATGATTGAACAAAAATAGGAAAAGTAAAGTAAAGACAATTGATATCTTCATAAATTACATTTCCAAAAGGAGATTCTATTTCGAATTCCTTTCTAATTTCTTTTTTTATCTCATTAATTATTTCTGTTCTTTTCAAAAAATCTGAAATTTTTCGACCTTTTCCTATAAAATCTTTTCCGTTCCACAAAATGCCAAATAATCTCCATTTTGGTTCAAAATTTTTTTCCAATATCTCTTTATTTCCTAAGAAAAATGAAGCTAATAACGTTTTTAGTAAAGATGAAGTAGAATACGAATGATCCCACAGAGTTACATCGTTTGCAGGTATTCGAGTTTCACCTAATGCATGAGAGAATTGTTTTTTTAGACAATCCAAGAGTTTCTCTCTCAATTTTTGAAGGTTATCATTAATTAGATATTCTTTAAATATACAAATTAAATTATCATTTAAAAAATTAAATTGATTTTCAAAACTATTGATTTTAATTATTTCTTTTTGGAATCCAAATGGAGAAGATATAACTGTGAAATCAATTGGTTGTTTTCGCCTTACAATTCCTTTATCATCTGCAGAATCCTTTCGATCGCATATTTGTATGAGTTTGATTATAAAAGAATTATCAGAGTTTGAATGATGGTTCCTAATCATTGAATATATATCAAATGTTTCGTTACATATTCTTTTAGTAAATTTTTGGTTTTTAATAAGAGAAAGTAAAATAGGATTTATAAATTCATCAATTTCAGTATGGTGGAAATTTTGACCTCCTTCTATTGAATTTTTTTTTATAAATTTCGGATGACATTTTCCGATATCATGGAGTAATGCCCCAATTTCTCCAATTAGTATTACATCTCTCGAATTTTTTAAATTTTGCAAAAAAATACTCATGTTATTTTACTCCAATATTCAATTTTATTTTTATTAAATCATCTAAGTTTTCAAATTCAATTAGTTTGATTTTCGCCCCTTTTTTTAAATTTATCCAAATTTTTCCTTCTTTTAGAGTTTCTTCAATTACACCAAATCCCGAAGTTTTTTTTGCTGAAAATCCGTAATAATAGTACATCAATCGTAAAGCATTTGCAAGAAAAAGAAAATCATTATTAACAATACTTTGATTTTCATTTTTTTTTTTTGGGTATGGATAATATAGTAGAAAAAATGATCCATTTATTCCAGATTTTATTACTTCGAGAAAAATCGGACCACTTTCAGGGGTTCGGGTGTCTCTTTTGATTGGAGTAATTACATAATTTTTGGGTTCTTCTTTAAAAAAAGTAGGAAAGAAATAAATTCTTCCTATAAAACTGGATGTTCCACTTTCATCTTTATATTTTGAACCAAATAATCTGTTAATTATTTCTTTTTTCTTTTCATTATCTTCCCAATTTACTCTTTCTGCTGCAAATCTGAGATGTCCCTTCCATGTTGAGGGTTTGATAATGGGATAACCTGTTAATTTATCTCTTACTATTGGATTTTCAAAAATTTCATGATTTTTTATATAAAATTCATTATCATCTTTACTGGTGTAAGGCTTCTTTAGAGTAAAAGTTATCTTTATTAACATTGAATTAATTGGCATAAATTGCAATTCTGAAGAAGAAGGGTAAAATTTTTCAATATCCACAGTATCTTTTTTTTGAAGAACCAATTTTTTTTTTTCAAATTCAGAAATAGAGTATTCACTTGAATTTGATAAGTAATAATCTTTTACTTGCTTTTGATTGATAAATTCCTTAATATTTCCTCACCTTCTATTAATTTCCAATTGTGTCTTTTTGAATAATCAATAATTTTCTCATATTCATTTTGATTATTTGCAAATATAAATAATCGATTTAAATCATCTTCTCTTGTTTTTTTTAAAAAATATCTTTTTGCTTGATTTGAATTTCCCTTTAAAAAAGAAAATTTATTTTTCAATTCTTTTAAATCTTCCAAATTAAAATTTTGAATAGAAATAAATCTTGAGAAATTGGGATTCTGAAATCTTTTTATGTTTTTTTTTTCAAAATATAAATTCAATTCTTCTATATTTAAGGAATATTTTGTAAGATCATTAATATCATTGTTCAATTCTACAAGTCCATATTTAGAATCTGCAATTTTTCCCCCTAATGCACCATACTGTGAGATAATCTTTAGAGTTAAATTCAACAAAGCCCATTCAATAGGTTCTATATATCTTAACTCGATAAACCTTAAATTTAAAACTTTTTTCTTTCCCATGTTTACTGTTTCTGCATCTAATTTAAATTTCCTTGACCAACCTAAACATCCAAATAATTCACAAGCATTACAATGTTTATTTTTCTGACAATTAGAATTCTTTGATGTTATTAAACAGGCACTGCCCCCCAAGCCTCTAATTATTGATTCATACCACCATCTTAAGCTCCCTAATATTCCAGTTTCTCTTATAGACAAAGCATTTTTTTTATTTTCATTTCCTGTCCATATAGAGGTAATAATATTCATTGATACTATTTTTTTTTCCATTTTCTTGCCACTCTGCGCTAGAAAATCATTTATTTTATATTTTTGACGAGGTCCCAAAGCTTTTCAGTTCAAATTATGCTGATTTTCACTTAAGCATTTCCCATGCAGGAATAATTTTCTTATATATTTTACTTTTCTTTTTTTGATATTATATAAGACTAATTTGATTAATATAACTATATATTAATATATAAATATATTTTTAATTAGGCAATTTATTGAATAAATAAACACTCATCCTCAAATATAAGCATATTTTCAATTATCTCTTTGATAGTTTTAAGCTTGCAGGGCCCCAGATTATCGGGCACATATTTGTAAAGAGGGAGAAATTTCAATTATCTCTTTGATAGTTTTAAGCTTGCAGGTTGTTGATATTTATCATTTTTTCACTTCCATCCCTCTTATTTCAATTATCTCTTTGATAGTTTTAAGCTTGCAGGTGATAATGGAGATTATAAAGTAAATTATTTGGTATGGAATTTCAATTATCTCTTTGATAGTTTTAAGCTTGCAGGCTTCGAGATCTTGTGGGTCGAGTCGAAACGAGTCGAAATTTCAATTATCTCTTTGATAGTTTTAAGCTTGCAGGTTAGCGAAAACTCCCCCTCTTGGGATGATTCGGGTGATATTTCAATTATCTCTTTGATAGTTTTAAGCTTGCAGGTTTATCACCCGTTAACCACCTTCTATCTCAGGAGGTGGAATTTCAATTATCTCTTTGATAGTTTTAAGCTTGCAGGAAGAGGGGATTACAATCGAAAATACAATGAAATGGTTAATTTCAATTATCTCTTTGATAGTTTTAAGCTTGCAGGGTGGGAAAAAGAAGAGAAAAAAAATTTTTACAATTTTATTTCAATTATCTCTTTGATAGTTTTAAGCTTGCAGGGTAACCACATTCACATGTGAGATATATGCAATAATTAAATTTCAATTATCTCTTTGATAGTTTTAAGCTTGCAGGACAATATCCATACGTGTATATACGTATATACACTTACGGATTTCAATTATCTCTTTGATAGTTTTAAGCTTGCAGGGCATATGTGAAGTCTAATGAGTTTGTTAGAATAGCGATATTTCAATTATCTCTTTGATAGTTTTAAGCTTGCAGGAGAATTTGAGCAATGGGAAAAAAAACACGCTAAAATTATTTCAATTATCTCTTTGATAGTTTTAAGCTTGCAGGAACCAAATTCGATTTATTTCAGGAGATTGAATAACTCCATTTCAATTATCTCTTTGATAGTTTTAAGCTTGCAGGAATGAACTTTTTTATGTAATAGGACTTGTCTTAGAGTATTTCAATTATCTCTTTGATAGTTTTAAGCTTGCAGGCAAAGTTTGAAGAACATGACAAATTTCTCCTTTATAAATTTCAATTATCTCTTTGATAGTTTTAAGCTTGCAGGTAAGAGGGAATTACAATAAAAAATATGATAAAATGATGAATTTCAATTATCTCTTTGATAGTTTTAAGCTTGCAGGATTGTAAATTAAAGGAATTTGCTCATTTGCTCCCAAAATTTCAATTATCTCTTTGATAGTTTTAAGCTTGCAGGGGATAAATTTGCGGTATACCTCTACGATATACTGAAAAATTTCAATTATCTCTTTGATAGTTTTAAGCTTGCAGGCATTTTTTTCACTTCCATCCACCTCCTGAGATAGAAGGATTTCAATTATCTCTTTGATAGTTTTAAGCTTGCAGGGCCCGATCATTTTTATTCCAATATAACCATCTTCATAATATTTCAATTATCTCTTTGATAGTTTTAAGCTTGCAGGAAAGTTATAAGATTTAAGCAATTTTCCCTTCAGTTTTGAATTTCAATTATCTCTTTGATAGTTTTAAGCTTGCAGGGGGGTTAATGAATATCTTCTTCTCTGCCGCAATAGCGAATTTCAATTATCTCTTTGATAGTTTTAAGCTTGCAGGATCATGAAAAATCTCAATGTTGAGAAGAAATATGCATTGATTTCAATTATCTCTTTGATAGTTTTAAGCTTGCAGGACCGGTTGTGGGATGCCAAATCAATCCAAATAAAATTTATTTCAATTATCTCTTTGATAGTTTTAAGCTTGCAGGTTCCAATAAACTTTCCAATAGTACAATTGTGTCAGAGCATTTCAATTATCTCTTTGATAGTTTTAAGCTTGCAGGGCAAGAGTGCATGCACACCAGGGGTCTGGAATGCTTACAATTTCAATTATCTCTTTGATAGTTTTA
>NZ_JBPLBG010000024.1:0-8516 GCF_054039255.1 Candidatus Harpocratesius sp. | reverse complement strand
ATAAAGCTAAATTACCTCAAAGCAGAGGATGAGCTACCAAACAATTTATAAAAAGTATATTATATTAAAACTGGCGACAAAAAAGAGATGTATATGAATCACCAACTTTTCAAAAAAAGAACGGCTGAACTCTTCATAAATCCTGATTCTAAAAAAATATACCTTCGTTGGCTCAGTAGATCTTGGATGATAGCAATGATTATACAAATAATACCACTTTTTTTAGGAAAAACCATTACTAACAATTGTGTTGAAAGCATACATTCGCAGATTAAACGAGCAAGAAACCTTAAAAAGTAGCAGGATCCGGAATACGCAGATAAATTGTTCCATCTGCAAGAATTTATGTTCAGAATGGACATCTTTCTAAAATATGTCTCAAAGGGTGACCTTTGCATAAATATATAATTCATCCAAAAAATGGATGTTGAGAGCTATGTAATTAATTCAAACAACAAAAATTTCACTCAAAAAATTATGAACGCATATCTATAAAAAGAAAAAAAGGTCATCACCTAAAAGGAAAAATAGTCCGTTATTTAATCATTTTGTCTTCTAGTGCTTGATTTTAAAAATAATAACTTTGGGGTTTTGTTATATTTCGACCAAACATATTTAACCTAAATGATATTTCTTCTCATAAATAATTTTTCAAGGTAAATTTAATATGAAACTTCTTGTCACAGGTGGACTTGGCTTTATCGGAAGTAATTTTATCCGACTTTTGTTAACCGAACATCCGAACATGGAAATTTGGAATTTGGATGCTATGACATACGCCGGAAACCCTGAAAATCTTCGTGAATTTGAAGATCATCCGCATTATCATTTTGTGAAGGGGTCAATTTGCAATTACGAACTCGTAGATTTTCTTCTAAAGGAAAATGAAATTGAAGCGATCATCAATTTTGCTGCAGAATCGCATGTAGATCGCTCGATCTCGAATCCTGATGTCTTTGTCGATACGAATGTCAAAGGAACCCTCACTTTACTAAATGCTTTCAAAAACTATCGGAATCAGGTGAAAAAATTTCTACAAATTTCCACTGATGAAGTGTACGGTCATCTTGGATTTGACGATCCTGCTTTTAATGAAAAAACACCCATACAACCTCGGAGTCCTTATTCTTCGAGTAAAGCTGCGGCAGATATGCTTGTTCAAGCGTTTTATCACACTTATAATTTACCGGTCGTAATCACCCGTTGCTCGAACAATTATGGCCCGTATCAGTTTCCTGAAAAACTTATCCCTCTTATGATTCGCAATATTCAAGCGAATAAACCGCTTCCTGTCTATGGAGATGGTTCGAATGTACGTGATTGGATACATGTTACTGATCATTGTCGGGGTGTATATGTTGCATTAGAAAAGGGAAAACCTGGAGAGGTGTATAATTTTGGAGGAAATGCAGAAGTTGCTAATATTGATATGGTGAAATATTTACTTCGCGCACTAAGAAAAGGAGAAGAGTTGATTACATTTGTGCGCGATCGCCCTGGTCATGATTTGCGGTATGCGATGAATTTCGAAAAGGCAACCCGAGAGCTAGGTTGGAGTCCTAAATATGATTTTGAAACAGGAATGAAAGAAACTATTCAATGGTATTTGGATCATTCCGAATGGGTGGATCACTGTATCACCGGCGAATATCTGGAGTACTATTCATCGCAATACGGGCAAAAAAGGTAAGATAGAATGAAGGTTTTAATAATTGGAGCGAATGGCTTTCTTGGGCGAAAAGTTATTGAACTTTATCAGAAAACAGATGATGTATTTGGTGCTGATGTAGTTTTAAAGCAATTTCCTTTTGATTGCCCTATTTTGAAATTGGATATTACTAATGCTGATGAAGTGATGCAATGCCTAACTGAATATAAACCTGATTTATCGATTCTTACTGCTGCAATGACCAATGTGGATGCTTGTGAATATTTTCCTGACCGTGCCTATGCAATTAATGCACTTGGACCAAAAAATGTTGCTCATGCGGTGAAACAAATCGGTGGAAAATTGATTTATATCTCCACAGATTTTATTTTTGATGGTTCGCGGGGAAATTATTCCGAAACTGATGCACCAAATCCACTTTCCATATATGGTAAATCAAAACTACAAGGAGAACAATTTATTTTGGATGAAGGTGTTCGAGCATGCATCTGTCGTACGAGTGTATTATATGGATGGCCGGGTGCAGGACAAAGAGATAATTTTTTTTCATGGGCATATAAATCCTTAGTAGCAGGAAAGACTCTTTCAATTATCGACGGCCAAATAACCACACCCACATTAGTGAATGATTTGGCCGAATGTATTTATTGGATGCGAGACTTTGAGAATTCGGAGATTTTTCATACCGCTGGACCAGAAGCGGTGTCTCGGTTAGTTTTTGTTGAGAAAATTATGGAAACTATGATTACTAAGAATTTGAAAGAGCGTCTGTTTCCAAATCTCGGAACAATCGAAAGAATTACCACGTTGAAACAAAAAGCAATTCGACCTGCAGATTCTTCCTTAAATACTACTAAAATTCAAACCACATGGGAATCCCATTTTCTAGGAGTTTCTGAAGCCCTTTCGCGGTTGTTTCTGGGGAAGTGATATTGTAAAAATATAAATATATAGGATAGAGGAAGAAATGCTATTGAGATTTAAATATTGCTTTAAATAATATTCTTAAGCCATGAAGGAGAAAATTAGAGTATGAAAGGAATCATTTTGGCTGGAGGAAAGGGCACCCGACTATATCCCATCACGCAAGTTGTGAGCAAGCAATTGTTGCCCATTTACGATAAACCAATGATTTATTATCCATTGTCTGTTCTGATGTTGGCAGATATCCGGGAAATATTAATTATATCTGACCCCCGCAATTTACCTTTTTACCAAGAATTACTTGGGGATGGTTCACATATTGGTTTGAAATTATCATATAAGGTTCAAACAGAACCTCGAGGTTTGGCAGATGCTTTTATTGTCGGAGAAGATTTTATTGTTGGGGATAAAGTTGCCTTGATCTTAGGTGATAATATTTTTTACGGCCGAGGTTTTAGTGATATTTTAATTAAAGCACGAAATTTAGAACATGGTGCCACTATTTTCGGATATTATGTCAATAATCCGGAAGAGTTCGGAGTGGTTGAATTCGATGAAAACTATAATGTTATTTCATTAGAAGAGAAGCCCAAACATCCCAAATCCAATTATGCAATTCCTGGTTTATATTTTTATGATGAAAGAGTGGTACAATTTGCCAAATCGTTAAAACCATCAGCGCGCGGGGAAATTGAGATTACAGATTTAAACCGGCTTTATTTTGAAAGAAGTGAATTAAAGGTGCAGTTGTTAGGTAGGGGGTTTGCTTGGTTAGACACAGGCACTTATGATGGGTTGGCTAGTGCAACTGATTTTGTGCGTACAATTCAGAAGCGGACGGGGTTGTATATTTCCTGCATTGAAGAGATTGCGTATGTGCGAAAATTTATTACAAAGGAACAGCTGAGAAAAATTGCTAAAAGATATGCAAAAACAGAATATGGTACATATATCTTAAAAATGGCGAAAATTTTTTAAAAATTAAGTTGTTAATCAATAATATAATTAAAAAGTACGGAAAAAGGCTACCAAAATCTCAATAATACTCCTTTTGAGGATAACTAAGGCAAGATAAAGTCAATACTTTTCGAAAAGCTTCCTAATCCATGTAACCTTATGGGGAAACTGATATTTATTGGAATTTTGAAACTTCCTTTAAGAAATGATCTATGTAAACAATTTTTTTTGTTTCAAAGGATCGGATAGCACAAAAGATAATTGCAATGGTCCACAGATTATCCCTTATTGAAGTCGGATGTTCTTGACCTGTTCTAATCGAAGTAATGAATTTTTGTATCGTTTCTGACCATCCTGGTGGGTAAATTCGTTCGTTATCAATATCTTTAATGTTTTCCCCCAATTCGATTTTCTGTCCATCTGGTAAAAAAAGAAGCGGCGATTCATTTTTGGTATTAAGCAATGTGCCTTTCGATCCATACATTGTAAATGTCGTATGTCCAGATGTCGTTGGACCTGCGCTGGATTCTTGATTAGCAGTTAAATGCCATTCTATACCATTCTCAAAAGTGACGTTTATAAGTGCACTTGAATAACCAATGATTTTTGAATGTGGTGGTCGAATAAAATTTGCCCAAACAGATATTGGTTTTCGATTTAAAAAATACCTCATAGAATCGATCACATGAACATACCAATTGAAAAGGCTTATATATTCTTCTTGTTGACGCCACCATCTATTAAAATGATAATTATTTTGATTTAAAAGAGAATTAATTAAAAAGATGTCACCGAGTAAATTATCTTGCACAGCTTGATGTATGGCTACAATCCGAGGATTCCATCGGTATTGTTGGTTTACTGCTGTGATGATTCTCTGTGAATCTGCTCTTTTTTGGGCATGTAGAATATGTTTTAATTGGTTTTCAGTTGTACATAATGGTTTTTCTGTTAAAACATGAACTCCATGGTCAATTGCATCAATAATATATCTAGCATGATATGGAGGAGGAGTTGCAATCACTACTGCATCAATTTTCTCCTTTTTATATGCTTCCTCTATGTAAGTATATTTCGTCATATTTGGAAAGGAGTATTTTTCCAATTCCTTAAAAGCCTCTGGATTCGGATCTACTATTGCTACAAGATTTATTTCCGAATTAGCTTGAAACACATCTAACCATCGAGGGGCAATATGACCGCAACCGATGAGTGCGAAATTTATTTGATTATCCATTTTATTCACTTTAATTAATTAAAGGATATTTTTCATCATCAGGGATTAAGCCCTTTACTTTCGCTGGAACACCAATGGCAATGGAATTATCAGGAATATTTTTAGTCACAACAGAACCAGCACCTATGAGTGCTTCTCTCCCTACTTTTATTCCTGGAAGAATTGTACATCCTCCTCCAATTCGAGAAGCATATCCAATAATTGCGGTATCTTCTATAAGTGGAAAATTACGTCCATGTTTTATTTTTCTGACATTTGTGATCGTACATGATGGTCCAATGAAAACATTATCTTCAATAATTGTATAATTTGCAATAAAACAATTAGTGTGGATAGAAACATTATTACCAATTTTTAAATTTCCATCTAAGGTCGTTCCATTACCAATTTTTGAATTATTACCGATAATGGATTTTTCTCGAATTATACTATAATGATTAATAGTGCAATCATTTCCGATTTGTGTACCCCAATATATTGTACATGGAGGGCGAATTTTTAAGTTTTCTCCTATAATTACAATATTATCTGATGAATCCAAAGGGTTTTTCCATTGGAAAGATATTTCGGGGTAAATTTTTTCATTTTTAGGAGTAATTTTTATCATTTAAAACCATTTTTTAGGTATAGTATTCTTTAATAGTTTTAATTACATAATCAACTTTTTCTTGTGGCATATTACCTGATAGTGGAAGAGAAACAATGTGGTTACAGAATTTTTCAGCATTTGGTAAATGTTGTTTACCAAAACGTTCCTCAATAACAGGTTGTTGATGTAATGGAATTGGATAATGAATTCCAGTTTCAATCCCTTTTGATTTTAAGAAATTTCTGAATGCAGTTCGATTTTTCACTTGAACTACATAAGTATAATAGACGGTATCGGCCCATTTCTCTTGCTTTGGGGTGAAGATCTCTGGAATATTCGCTAAAGCTTCATTATATGAATTTGTGATTTCCTTTCTTCTTTTAATAAATTTATCAATCAATTTTAATTGAACTCTACCTATAGCTGCAGGAATCTCAGGCATTCGCATATTCATAGCAAGGATTTCATGCTTATATTTTTCAATTCTACCATGATTTTTTAACATATAAAACAAATCTGCTGTTTTTTCTTCATTTGTTACAATCATACCGCCATCTCCACCAACATTCATGATCTTTGATGGAAAAAATGAAAAACAACTATAATCCCCGATAGAGCCTGTCATTTTTCCTTTATATTTAGATCCATGAGATTGTGCACAATCTTCTATAACTTTAATGTTATATTCATTTGCTAGTTTCATTACAGGATCCATATCAACTGGATGTCCATAAATATGCACAGTTACAATTGCTTTAGTTTTTTCTGTTATTTTCTTCTCTAAATCACTTATATCCATGGTGTAATTTGAGGGATTAGAATCTACAAAGATAGGTTTTAACCCAAGTTGTATTGCTTGAGATGCCGATGCAATAAATGTATGTGTAGGACAAATAAACTCATCACCAGGTTGTAATTGCATCCCAAGGAAGGTAATATACAGAGCAGATGTACCAGAATTCACAGAAATGGCGCGCTTTTTATGAATGTATTGTGCAAATTCTTCTTCAAAGGATTTAGCTTCAGGACCATTTATATACCTTCCTGACTCTAATACTTTTAGGGTTGCATTCTTAATATTATCATCTAAATATAATTCGCATAATGGAACTTTCATTCTAAATCTTCTTGATTGTGTGTTGACTAATATTAATCTTCAAAGTATTATTATTCTTTAAGTACGTTCAATTAAGAAGCTTTATATTAGTTAATATGATGATATTTTTAAAATTCATGATTAATGAATCTACCCTTGTTTTAGAAAAAAAATCATCTGATCAAATTGGCACTTTCAAAATTGTAACCTAAAGTCTAAATACTGTTTATAAATGATTTTTATTTTTAACTAAATCAATTGGTTGATTATTTACAATGCTAACATTAATCCTTAAAGAATTAATCCTGTTTTGATCAAGCTAAATTTAATTAAAGCTATGAAAATATTAATACTTTAGGAATAGATATTGCATTTATAAATTCAAAATGAATCGAGTATGTGATTCTTTAGCTGATTTAAATCTATTAATCTCTGTTTTTTCCATATTATAATTTCTCTATCAGGGAGTTTTATCAATAATCCTCTTTCTCTCAGTTTTAAATTTCTTAATCTCTGCTTTCAAATCAGACTTTTTGTACAAACTTGCAGATTTCTATGCAAAAAATAAACAGTCTTCAAGGTTATAATCGCGCCGACTCAAATCGCCAATAATAGAGAACCGAAACGCTTTTGAAGGGAAATGAGAATCTATAATTGATAAGTTATATCATCAATTACAGAAACGGCGATTCCTCAATCGACCATCTCAACTTTCCCTCAAGATTTATTTCTCCGCGGAGAATTTAAATCTTATATGGAAAGTTTGGTTGGTCAAACAGGAATCGCGAAGATATTCAAACCAAGGCTTTATTCATATTCGGATTTTATACTTGTCAAGCTTTATGCAATGGTGACTAAACAATCAACAACATATGCTTCAGAATTTCTTAATCATTACTTTGTTCGACACTATTACCGAAGTAAATTTTTTATAATAAAAGAATTTAGAGATGGTGTCCGAAAACGGCGACTGGTACCCCATCAAACCGATGTGGACAAATTTTTTCGACTACTTTCAGAATAAGATATTCATTTCATCTTCGGAAACCTATTAAATCGAGTTAACATAGAAATCTGTAGAAAAGAGATCGGAGGTTCAAAAATGCGTCTATTGATTGATAACACCGAATATCCTTACTACGGAAAGTTTCAACCGCCATTTGAGGTCGGTACACACAAACAACTGGGAACTCGTAAAGCTCGTTTGTTCCAAGGATTTGCTCTTCAAGGTTGTGGAATTACACTTTTTTCTGAATTCCGATTGCTCAGATATAAGCAGTATCGCTCAAAACGCATCGGTGTCGGTGCAAAATGGTTGAAATTTCAGGGATTTAACCTAAGCTATGCGCTAATGGACCGTGAGTTTTACCGTGCAGCTCTGGTCAAAGAATTGAAATCACAAAATTTACCTGTTTTAATGCCGGCTAAACGTTTCAATAGTGTCAAGCGGGTGTTTAGCGATTTTTTGCTAGGAAAACGCCCGATTTTTGATAAATATCTTTTTTCACAGAAAACTGGAACAAAACCTTGGCTAAGTTCGGTTCATATGCAATTAGTCTTAATTGCGCATAAAAATCAATCCGCTTTGGAAATCCGTCAAAAGTTACTTCAAAATAAAATAAATTTTAACCAAGCAATGGAGGAACTTGAGGATTCTTCACAACACTCCGTCCACATAAGAATCTTGCCAGTTGGAGCCGATGGCTCTCAGAAACGTATAAAAAACGGTGGTTTGAAGAAACTCGTTTTAGAATGTTTAATAAAATCCATATATCTTACCGAAATCATAAGCCAACCACGCAACTTGCTCAACTCTATTTTCGTGCCTATATTTTTAATTGTTGGCAGTATTACAGAAAGCAACAATTGCGATTGAAATGTAAAAAATGGGAAACAACTCTATCTGTCTATCAATTACGAATTTCAAGCAAAATCTTAAAAAATGTTCGAAGTAATATCATGGAAAATTTGTGGTTTTTACAAAAAGAAAAAAGGAGATTATTTTTTGTGAATTAAAAATATAACCTTAAAGACTGAAATAAAA
>NZ_JBPLBG010000023.1:0-2249 GCF_054039255.1 Candidatus Harpocratesius sp. | reverse complement strand
ATTTTGTTCTAGTTTTCTGTGAACATACCATGGTATGTTCATTGATTAATGTTTGATATAATATTAATGCACAAGAGCTTTAGAAACGGAAAACTAAAACAAAACTTCGCTTCATCGGTGAACGTTATACGCAATTCAAAAAATATTTCCTTTTAAATAGGAGTTTTGATAGGCAATTAATGAGAATTTAAATTTGATTTTTTAATTAATTAGAAAGGGGGAAAGTGGAGGTCGCTATCGCTCCAATAATCAAATATCTTTATTTATTAAATTTTCAAAATGACAATATCTTCAATTAAAATCCCTTGTAAGATTTGCAACATTGATACAAATCACACCTTAGAATGGGAAAAAATAATCAAATGGGGTAATGAGGATATACAAGGTGAAGATGAGTATCAAGTCTTGTCTTGTAAGGGTTGTGATTCATTAACATTTAGAAAAATATCATCGAACTCTGAAGACTTTAATTATATTAGCAATGAAGGAGAAATGGAATATATTAAAACCTATACATATTTTCCTGAACGAACTAAAGATACAATTACACCAATTATTGATATATACAAATCACCAATTAAAGTAAGAGAAATATATATAGAAACAATTAACGCATATAACTCTCAACAACCGATTTTATGTTCCATTGGCGTTAGAAGCATTATAGAAGCAATATGTACCGAAGAAGCAATAAAAGCAAAGAATTTAAAATTAAAGATTATAGAACTGAAAAAAAATGGAATTATTTCAAAAACACTTGAAACTGGCCTACACGAATCAAGGTTAATGGGCAATGAAGGTGCGCACAATCTTGATGTTTGCACACAAGAAAATTTGCTAACAGCTATAAAATTAATTAATAATTTAATAGAGGGTCATTATTCTCTACCTGAGAGAATAGAAGAATTAAAGAAGAGAGCTTCAAAATTTAAAAAATAATCATATGATAGCAAAATCATTAAAAAAAGGAGATACAATCGGAGTAGTTGCGCCATCAAACCCTTTTAATCAAGAAAGAAAAATTGAATTTGATAATTTCATAGAATATATCAATAAACAAGGAATTGAAGTAAAACTTTCAAACAATTTTTATGCAAGCAGTAAATATGGTGCTGGGGTTCCAAAAGAACGTGCAGATGATATTAATGCTATGTTCGCTGATAAAAACATAAAGGCGATATGGTGCTTACAAGGTGGAGATAACGCAAATCAAGTACTTGACTTAATAGATTACGATACAGTAAAAAATAATCCAAAAATATTTATTGGTAAAAGTGATATAGATGTTTTACTATTAGCGCTGAATAAAAAAACTGGTTTAATAACTTTTCATTCATGTGATCCTAAAATTGGAAGAGATAGAGAATTGGATTTTGATTATACTAAAAAATGGTTCAAACAACGTTTATTTAAAAAATCAAAGGAAATTGAAGCAAGTGAAGAATGGACATGTGTTAATGAAGGACGAGCAGAAGGAAAAATAATTGGCTGTAATCCTATTTCAATTTTAAAATTAGCAGGCACTGAATATTTTCCAGATTTTACTGATTCAATTCTTTTTATAGAAGCGTATAAATCATGCCCTAAAGAAATTATTTATCAATTGACTCAATTTAAGCAAATAGGAACATTTGATAAGATAAAAGCTATAGTTATTGGAAATAATTTTGAGTTTCAGAGTGATGATTTTAAAGTTGAAAAAATGGTAAAAGAATTGCTTATAGAATATAATTTTCCGATTCTTAAAATCAATGAATTTGGTCATTATCAACCACATGCATTTTTACCAATTGGCGCAAAAGTTAAGCTTGATGCAACAAACAAAAAAATTGAAATTATAGATGACTTTTTAGAATAAAAACAAATAGGAGTTTTTTAAAAAGGGATTCACCCCTAACCCCTCTCCCATTTTAAAAAACGATAAAAAATAAAATTTAAAATAAAAAGGAAGCCTATCAAAAATTAATATATAAACATTTTCTGAACTTCTTCGCTGTCGCTCGACCCCGCTGCGCTTGAGCTACGTCCAGAAGTATCTGGACTGGGCTCAGGGCGTATAACAACACGATATCAGGTTCACCCCTCAGCTCGGGGCTCTCCCAAATTTTCTTTTCACTATCGCTCAAGAAAACTTCTGATATCGGTATTCATTATCCAAAATTCCGCTCCGCTTCATTTTGGATAATGTGGTCCTAATATGCGAACTGGGGCTTGTTCATACTTTTTTTACATGTTTAGCGCGAGCTCCG
>NZ_JBPLBG010000022.1:0-44442 GCF_054039255.1 Candidatus Harpocratesius sp. | reverse complement strand
GAGATATCACTACTTACTTAAACGCATCGGAATTTAATTTCTGTGTTCGGAATGGGAACAGATGGAACTTCCGACCTATGACCGAGAGACAATTAATTCAGTAATGCAAAATATTTAAACTTGCCTTGTCGCGCCCAATTCCCACCATCCTTTTTGAACTTTCTTGAAATTGAATTGAAAAGGGAAATCCTGATAAAATAAGGAAAATACTGGAAAATATCAAAGAATTATTGTGGGACAATTTCAACAACCTTATTTTTAACATAATGTAAATGAAATACATCAATAAATATTTAGAACAATCATAGAAAAAAGAAAATTAAAAAATAAAAAAAATGTCTTTTTGGTTAAATTCTACTTTCTTCGAGGCCAACTAATTCTTGTTCACATATAATTTCGATCATGAGATATCAGTAATTTTCATATTCCATATTCTCTACTTTTTACCACCTTTAACTGAAATATCCATGTGCGAATAAATTTTTTTTTAAAATATTGAAATTCATTTTTAACTGAATTCTCTTATGATAGTATTGATTACTCGTCGATAACTTTAATCGCTAAATCATTTGAGCTAGCGAGCTTTGAATATAGATTACCTTTTCTTATTTATAAGAATTATAGAAAATTTATCTTTACAAAAAACCAAAAAAAATGAACATCTAGTTAAAAAAATTTGAAAAATTACAATTTCTCAAGATCGCTTCTATATTTTTATAGAATTCTAAAGAAAATCTTGGGTGCAGTATTGTAACGCATTCAGAAAATCAAAGGCAATACCA
Organism: Candidatus Harpocratesius sp.; assembly: GCF_054039255.1. NCBI lineage: Archaea > Promethearchaeati > Promethearchaeota > Promethearchaeia > Promethearchaeales > Promethearchaeaceae > Candidatus Harpocratesius > Candidatus Harpocratesius sp. The sequence goes on along the minus strand of NZ_JBPLBG010000022.1, from coordinate 43,660 downwards.
AAGATATGTGGAGAGAGCTCTGTTCGGGGATCATGCTCTAATGAAAAATAATGTGGAACATCCATTTCTTTTAAAAGATCATGCATATTTTGGGCAAACGAAAATAATCCATATTCATCATGAGAATCGCAAGACAACCAAATTTTCATAGATTGTAATTTTTCAGGATTCACTCTATAAATTCGTAATAAATCATATTTTTCCCAGTTTTTCCACGCTTGTTCATCATATGATATTAAAATTCCTTTAGAATCGAACTTTAAACTTGGAAGAAGGGGCCTATTTCCCGAAAAAATCATATCTTGAGTCTCTAAAATATCTTCAAACATCATTTTTCCAAATTTTTGAGCTAATCGATGTCCTAATAACCGTGAAATTAATGGAACAACCAATTCCCACTGTAATTGTTTTAATAGTGTATTAGCAGGACTCAAGGCGGCAAATGCACAAAAAAGATTAGAGAATTTGTGACCCAAATAAAGTGCGCCAAAACCACCCATTGAACCACCTATTAAGACGCGGTGTTCACGATCTGGAATGGTACGAAAGTGTGAGTCTATATATTTGATTACATCTTGAGAAATATAATCCGCATAATTACCAGAAAAAGGGGAATTGACATAAAAACTTCCTTTTGTTGAGCGGGCACCATCAAGACCTTTCAATCCTCCTTTTACTCTTAGATGCAAACTTGCATCAGGTTGAACAATAATCATAGGTGGAAGCTTATGATGTTTAATCATTTTATCAATATGAAGATACGTGGGGACTTTATCAATATGAAGTCCGTTTCCGATTGATTTCATTAATATTTTTATTGGTTGCCAAGAAATTAAATCCAAATCGGGCATTAAAAGCCAATTTCCTGCATGTCCATCATATCCATGTAAAACATAAGCCACTGGATAATTATTTTCAAAGTTAATATAATAATCTGGTGGAAGATAAACACTAATAATTCGATTTACAGGACTTTTGAGTGGGTTGTTTTCTAAATTACGAGAATGTATCGTATTCAACAAATATCGGGGGTGTTTTGATTGATATTCCATAATAATGACCAAAATTGTGGAAAAAACTATAATTGCAAACGATTTAACTCAAAAAACTTGATCTATTATATAAAGAGTGTTTTTAGTTGAATAACTATAGACCGCTCTATGGTTTTACTTTAGAATATGAATCGATTGAATAATAAATAATGTATTTTTTCCTTTTTTTTATTTTTACAGAATGTAGATTTCTTGATTTCAGTTACTGATTTGTTTCCTGCATTTGCATATATTCTTTAAAAAGTCTATTAGATTCTTCCAACAATAATTCTGAAATTAATGCAAAAGAATTTTCAACATTTTTACCTGTTTTGGATGAGAGTTCAATATGCTGAACACATGAATATTTCATGGCAATTTCTTGCGCAAATTCTGGTGAAACTTTACGGTAGGGCTCTAAATCGCATTTTGATCCAATTAAGAAAATAGGAATATTTCCTGCATTTTTCCTTACAATTTCTAACCAGATTCCAATACTCTCTAAGGATTTTTCAGATGTAATGTCATAAAGAAAAAGAGCTGCATTGGATCCTTTACTGTATGTAGGTAACAAAAATCTGAACCTCTCCTCGCCGCCAAAATCCCAAATCTGAAGTTTTACCTTCTTACCGTTGACTAATCTAACTTTTTTGGAAAAAAAATCGACACCAATAGTAAGTCTGGGCGAATCAATGAACACACCAGTAATGTATCGATGGGTGAGACTAGTTTTGCCAACTGACGCATCGCCTAACATAAGAAGTTTGTATGTAAAATCTGTGCTCAATATTGTCACCATATATAGGTTTGTTTTTTTTTCTATGAATAGGAAATATCTGGCCGTTTTTGAACGGGATAACTGGAATATAAGAATTCGAATCCTACAAAATAATATGTAGCACCAACTAATAAAGATTTATTCGATAAAGATAAAGTTGGAGTGAAAGAAAAGTTATAAAAAATATTTGAAATGAATATCAAGAAGAAATAAAAAAAATGAATATTGTAGCCAAGAGTGAGATTTATTTTCATCGATAGAAAATACCTTCTCAAATAAACACTATAGCTCTTGGCTATTATTAATAACTTAAATTCCATAATTAATATTTACTTTAATCAGAAAGAAAAGAAAGTAGGAAAATCAATAAAAAATTTTTAATTAACTGGAAAATGCAAATAAAATGAAATAGAAATCAGAAAAAAGAGAATGCTTAGAATATAGTATCAAGCCTTTTATGGCGATTGTCTAGAAATGGTGGCTGAAAAGATATCGTTAATTGTGGTTTTGAGAAATAATTGTTCTGATTCTCATGAATGATATCTGAATGAATAATCTGATTGTTGAATTTTGCTTTAGGAAAGTTCAATTGGGTTAAAAGTGGCTTTAAAATAAATTCAACATCTTTTTCTGAGAGATGTGAGCGTAAATGGGCTTCTATCTGAGGGAGTGGTAAAGTGCATTGTGGTTCAATTATAGCTAATGGTGTTAATTGATTGATGATTTGAATAAATTTTTTCTTATATTCTATTGAATTTAATTGAGCTGGACATAACATTTCAAAGCGAATTGGTAAATCTGAAGAAGAAAGTCGGAGATATGAATATAAAACATGATATTCTATTTTTGTATTGAATAATAAAGATGTTAGCTGAGGTTCATTTCTGCTTTGTGCATAATTAAAATCTTGAGTTATTGAAGATAATGAAGGTGGATTTATTTTGAATTTTCGATATTCTTGAATGATTACCGTACGAAAACCTGGATGCATAATTCGATAAAGCAATTCATAATCTGAAAATGCCATTAATTCTTTTCTAAAGTTAAAATGCATTAACGATGATGAAGATAAATTAAATCCTGAAGTATTTATATTTTTTAATAGAATTGGAAGACTTCGGATGATTAGATCCCTTAGTTGATTTGTTCGGGAATCTTTCACTGAACCAATTAAAGCAATGTTATTAGTAGAACACAAATTATAGAGATGATGATAACTATATATAACATCAAGACATAATTGTGGAGACTTCTGAATTATCCCGTAAAATCGATTACTAGGGGGAAGGTGGACACTTCCATCAAGTATTATTATATTTGGAAATGAATTTTCAGAATTTGGATTTAATGATGATTCATGTTCACATTTTTCAATATATTTGATCACCATCGAATTTTCAGCTAAAATTCTACGAAAATTTGCGACTGCAGAGAGATTTTGAGAACGATGAATTCCAAAATCAGAATAGAGAGTGAAATTTTCATCCTTTTCAACTGCAGGAAAATACGATATCTTAGGATGAGAAGGTTCTGTAAAATCATATTCTACAACAACTGCCTTAATTAGAGTCAGATCTAATCCTTGATATTCCCTGATTCCAAGACCTCCATCAACAGCTGCGATTTTTTTCCCTTTGAGAATTTTCATATCTGGAATTGCAGTATTAGACAGAGGTTGAAAAAAAGTAGACTCTGTAAAAGGATGAAAAGTTGATTTTCCATATTGAGTTAAGTCCAAAAAAGGGTGAAAGCAGAATTCACTACAAAAAACATCTAAAAATTTTTTTTTTTCTTCTAAGTGTGTTTTTATTGCGTTAATTTGAGTTTGAAGATCTAATGAAAGCAGTTCTATTCGAGAATGAAAAGGTGTTTTATTAAAATATTGTAGTGAATAAGTGCTAAAAGTATCATTTTCTAAATTATTTTTCTTGTATGATTTGCTTTGAGAAGTTGAAACAGGAGAAAAATATGATTCTTCCCATGCATTAAAATCACGCGTCATTAAGCATTCAAACAAAGGAATTTCCATTTGAAAATAAATAGTGTGAAGGTTTAGTAATTTATTAAAAGCACTTGTTATAAAAGAACTGCAGATTTAATAACTTGAGTAAGACTTTGATTATGGAATTCAACTAAATCTGGAAGATAGCTAATTACTGCTAAGGGTGTCTCAATAGGTATAGGAATAAGGAATAAGCTCTGTATTTTATCAACAATCACCAAACCCATATGATTATCAAGTTTTTCTAAAACACCTTCATATAATTGAAAACTTAATGATTCTTTCACTTTAGGTGGTAATAGCTTTGGAACTTTTTTTCGTGCGTTTTGGATAAATGCACGATCTTTTGAAGATATAAGGTAGCAACGTAAATTGCTTCTTTTTTGAATTCTACTAGCATACTGTTGATACTCTTTATTTGAATTGAAAATTAAATCGATTGAAATTGGTTTTTTTTGCTCGTTTATTGCTTTTATAACATTTGATGTCAATAAATCAGGAGGAAAAACACCTATTATGCTTATATTTGCTTGTTCCACAAGATGAATTAGTTGTTCTTCAATTTGTTTTCTACCAGCCACTCCAATTATTGATACTGGATGATTTTTTTCGGATAAATATAACGCATCAAGTTGTTCAATTATTTTTCTGTATATTGATTGATAATTCTTGAATTGGTTATCGAATTTCTCTCTTATGTATTGTTTTGGCTTAATTTGAATAATTTTAGATTTTCCTTCAGTAATTAAAAAAACAAAACCTTTTTCTTCTAATCGATTAACAACTTCATATATCTTAGATTGTGGAACTCGACTTAACTGTGCCAATTTCGCTGGTTTTAATTGATTATAGCGAACTAATGTGTCAATAACTTGAGCTTCATATTGGGTGAATTCAAATTTTTGTAAATTATCAATGAAAGTACTCATTAATAAAAAGAATAATTAATAAAAATTTAAATATTTACCACCACAGTAGTAACCTAGGACTTACCACCCTAGTAGTAATTTTTTTTTTTTTTTATTTATAAATATTCATCACAAATTATATCTATTTGATATGTAATTCAAAAGTGAGAAAAATGCAAAATATTACAGAAGAAAAAACACCTATTGTTGAAATAGCAAATCTTTCTGTTCATTTTGGCCATTTTTGTGCATTAGAAAATCTATCGTTTAGAATCGAATCAGGTCAAATTTATGGTTTGATTGGGCCCAATGGAGCAGGAAAAACAACAACAATTAATGCAATTTTAGGATTAGTGAATGTAAATCCAAATTCTCAAATTAAGTTGTTTGGAAAACAAACATCTGGTCAACTAAAGTACTGTGCTCATCGCGTTGGGTATATGCCTCAAGATATAACATTATATACAGATATTTCTATCTCACAAAACCTTCGATTTTTTGGAAAACTGTACGGACTCCCAAAAAAAGAATTAAAAAAAAATATTTCTGAAGTATTAGATTTAGTTGATTTAGATAAATTTGCTGATCGAATTATCTCGAAATGTTCTGGAGGGATGCAGAGACGCGCATCATTGGCTTGTGCACTTCTTCATAAACCTGATTTATTAATACTAGATGAACCAACAGTTGGGATTGATCCAGAGTTACGATTAATCTTTTGGGATTACTTTCGTACGCTTTCTAAGGAAGGAAAAACAATTCTAATCACAACCCATTATTTAGCAGAATCAATTAAATGCGATAAAGTTGGTTTTTTGAGGAGATCTTTAATTACTGAAGGTAGTCCTGAAATGTTGCAAAAGAGTGTTCAACTTGAGCAAAATCTTTCTGAATTACCTAATATGGAAGATGTTTTTATTTTTTACACAAAATCCATGAAAAAGGTCGAAAAATTGGAGGTTTCATAAAATGAATAAAAATAAACTTCATTTTAAAATAATTGTCGCAATTGCACAGAAAAATCTACAAATTTTGCTAAGAGATAAACGTACAGTTGGCCTTTTAATTGGAATGCCTATACTGTTAATGGTGCTATTTGGATATGGATTTGGTCAACCAATTCAACATATTCCAGTGATGGTGTTAAATTATGATCAAGGGCAATCTGGAATCCCGATTTTAGGTATTAATGATACCCAATTTTCAGATATTGCGATAGATTTCTTGGAAAACGATGAAAGAATGGATGTTTCTCTTGAAAACACAAGTACTGTCTCTGTTGATAGTTTAATAAGTGAAATTTATGGTGCAAAAAAATATTATGCTTTAATTGTGTTTCCAGAGAATTTTTCGGAGAATTTGATCAATTCTACTTCTAATATGTTCATCGATCTCTATATTGATGGCAGTGAAACAATTGTTACTTCGTCTATATTTTCTATTTGTGCCGAAATGATTGGTGAAATTGCTAAAAATCAATATTCTAATGCTGGAAAACTTCAATTGAATTTTACTTTTGTTGCAGGAAATGAAGACCTTCGTCCTATTGATACAATGGCACCTGGAATTCTAAGTTTTGCACTGTTGCTATTTATGATCCTAACAGTTACTGGTGGATTTACTAAAGAACGATTAAGTGGAACTATTCATCGTGTGTTAATATCTCCAGCATCAAAAAGTGATTTAATTATGGGTTATCTACTTGGAAATTCATTAATTGCTTTAATTCAAAGTGCATTATTATTGGGAATATGTGTTTTAATTTTCAATTTGAGTATAGTCGGAAATCTTGTCCTACTTTTTGCGATTTTGTTCCTATATGCAATTTCATCCGTGTGTTTGGGAATTTTGGCTTCAGCTTTCGCTGAAAATGAACTGCAAGCATTTCAGTTTATTCCTTTAATTTTAACTCCAAGTATGTTCTTTTCTGGATTTCTGTTTCCTTTGATCTCATTTCCCAAATTCTTCCAATATTTGTCATATATCATCCCAATGACATATTCCATAAGGATTAGTAAAGCTATTATGGTTAATGGATTTGGTATTCTTAAATTCTGGGATGATCTAGCAATTCTTTCAGGAATTACAATAATTCAATTGATTTTAGCAATAATTTTCTTTAGAGTTAAGAAATAGAATTAAAAGACCATCACACCAATTTTATATAATTTTTTTCATATAAATTGAATTTTTTTCATCTATTTCAATTATTTTTTCCTATTATATAATAACTTCATTTCTATTTGATGATGCTTTTCACAATAGAAATAAGGAAAATAAGAAAAATAAAAATAAAAAGTTGAAAAAAAAGAAAGGGATTCTTTTTATTCTAATAATAGACAATTTTCCCCGAGGTAAGAATCCCCCAAGAACCTCCCCACAATATCTAAAGCTAAATATACATATACAACTGTTCAATATTTCATAACTTCTAATCTAAAATATCTGTTGTACCTACCTTGCTTCAGCGTTACATATTTGGAAAATTCGAATATTTAAAGATATTGGTTTCTTGTTCTTTAATCTCCTTGTTAAGAACAGATGTTTTTTTATATTAGTGCTTTTTCTCATGTATTAATTGGTATTATTCCTCAGAATCACTTCTTTTGGCGGAAACTTTCTTAGATAAAACTTCAATCTCAATATGACACCGAGAACAGTAATAAACTTTTGAGTAATAATCTGTTTTACAACGAGGGCATTGGTAAACTGTAATGAATTGTATATGTTCTTGCTTTTTTCGATATTTTTTTTGAAGAAATTTGATAGAAAATACAATTATTCCACCTATTCCAAACTCCAAGCAAATATGAAGTAGAGTGTAACTTAAAAAGTTATCAAGGATCAAATCATTTTGTAATTGTAGTTTTTCAATTGTATTTCGCACCAAAACCCAATAAAAATATGGAAATAACGAATGTATTCCAAGAATTACAAAAAATGTGCTTTTCACTAACTTAAAATTCTTAGTTCTTATCTCAAATAGCCCTAAACTGATAAGAATTACAATCGATAGGAACAATGAAGCAACCATCATTATCCAATATTGATTTATACTTGAAGAATAACAAAAACTTGAGAAAAATCGAATCAATACAATTACAACAGGATCAATTTCAATTTGTGATAATTCTGTTGATTCTAAAGGTGCAAAGATATTGAAAATGAAGAGGAATATAATTAACCCGCTTAAATAAGTTGTAATTGGTATAATTTTTTTCATGAAATCTTCGTCAATCTCATAATTTGAAGGAATTTTTTAATTTTTCCTTTTTTTACCTAAAAACGAAAAATCATCGGATTCAAATAAGATCTGGCGTTAATTTACGCTAAGAACTATGGTTATCATTAAATCCAAATATTATTATATTAAACCATCAGATAGTAAAAATTGGTTGATTATTGGATCTCCATCGAATAAGGAGGTAGATGTAGAAATAAAGATATTGGATTATCTATTTCGCTGTAAACCAAAGGAAATTGAAGTGGATGGTATGCAAATAATGTGTTCGCGATTATGTTGCTATACAGGTTGTTATGTTTCAATGGAAGAAATTAAACGCGCTGAGGAATTACTGCCGAAAATTCTTCCAGATCTTCAAGAAGATGCCAAAAATCTGCTTAATATAAACAATAATCAAATTTATTTGCCTAATGATTATGATCGGGATGAGAATCTCTATAAAATTAGGTGTTCACCTGATGAATGGAATTTTGATGAAAATGATGATGACAATGAAGAAGATGGTGAAATCGATGATGACAATGAAGAAGATGGTGAAATCGATGATGGCAATGAAGAAGATGGTGAAATCGATGATGATAACGAAGAAGATTGTAAAATCGATGATGATAACGAAGAAGATGATGAAATTGATGATGATAACGAAGAAGATGATGAAATTGATGATGAATTTAGTCTACCTCCACGCAATCATTGCATTTTTCTAATGAATAATGGAATGTGTGCGCTTCATAAGTATTACATTGAATATAATCAGAACTGGATTAAAGAGAAATTCAATATTTGCACCACATTTCCCTTAGATTTAAGACCGCAAGATGGAACTATTGCATTCATGAAAGATTTTGATGATTTTACATTTGGTGAAGTAGAATGCCTAAGCAAAGATCGCAATTTGAAAAAACAACTTGGTTATCCTCAGATTATTGATTCCATGAAAGATGTTATCGTAGATCGCTTTGGAATTTCATGGTGGAATGCCCTAAATCACTGTGCTAAAGATTTCCGTCTTGGCAAAATTGATATTGATTATATTTATTCTGATACAAATCTTGCATAATCTCTATCTTTTTAAGGTGTTTGATCAAATTTTGATCAAATTGATTTTAAAATTTCAAAATTCATCATTATTTTATGAAAATTAATAACACCACTCTACATAAGAGAGTAAAGTTGAAAAAAGAAAAGAATAAAAAAAACGTTATGGAATAAAAAGCTTTAAAATCGTACCATAAAGTATCAAAAATCCAAAAATGATCATAAAACCAATAACAATACTTAGGAACGATTGCCAATATTTAGCTTCTGTATATCCTACCATCCCAATCATCAAGGCGATATTGAAAAGCAACCAAAATATTAATGTCAGCATTGAAAGGTTTTCTGGAAGAAATAAACCAATTAAATCACCAATAATTGACCAAATTACAACTGCACCCCATACTCTCAAAGTTCCATTAAAAGAAGGCTTCACTTTAAACAATCGAAAAATTAATGCAAGAATTGCTGCATATACAAAGGTTCCAATTAAAGAACTACCTAAACCTGCAAAAGCTGCCGAAAATCCTGTTAATCCTAAACCTGAAATACCACTTGATCCTGGATTACCTTTGAAAAAAGCAATTGTTGATTCTATAAGAGCATATAAAAGAATCATTATAAAAGCAGGTATGGTATCCTTTTCATTTTTACTGACATCTCCAAGTTCTTTCTGATTAAATTTTAATCCAGCTAAAATCATTGTTAAAAAAGTCATAATTTATAATTTGTTAATTAGCTTAATTATTTTTTTCTTTTTTTTTATACATAAAGAAACAACAATATTTTTATTTTGTTTGAAATAACTCAGAACAAAGGTTCCATAAATTGATTTATGGGACAATTGTGGGTTGAAAATTTTATGGCAATTAATAAACGCATTTTAGACGAGTTAGAAAAAAATCTGACCATCGGGAAATTAATTGATATTGTAGCTGAATTGTATCCTGATGTAGAAGCTGCAATATTTGACGATGTACGCAAAACATGGACGGAATTTCATGAAGATATAATGAAGTTTGCCATTGGTTTGCATAAAATGGGATTAAAAAAAGGAGATAAAGCAGGAGTTTGGGCAAAAAATATATATGAATGGATGGTGGCGTGGTATGCCCTCCCTAAAATTGGAGTGACTTTAATTCCCATGGATTCTTGGTATCAGCCTTTTGAAGCAGAATATATTCTTAAACATAGTGAAGCTGCAGGCTTGATATGCACATCTGATTACATTCCCATGATTGAGGGTTTTAAAGATGAACTTCCTAATTTAAAATATATCGTTTTAATGGATAATCCTGAAACGATCAATACATCTATGCAAGGGGTGGTTTCAATGAAATCGGTTATGGATGTTGAACTTTCTCCTGAAAATATCCAAGAAGTCCAAAACATTCAAGACTCGATTAATAAAGATGAAGTAACCTTTATTTTATATACAAGTGGAACTACAGGTAAACCTAAAGGAGCTCAATTAACTCATTATAATATTCTCCGTAACACCGTGGATACTGCAAATGTAATGCGATGTGGTCCTGAAGATAAATATTTAATTCCTGTGCCATTTAGTCATTGTTTTGGTAACACACTTGGAATAACAACAGCAACACTTACAGGTTCTTCTATGATTCCTTTGCTCGATCAAACACCATCTATTGCAATGACAAAAGTAATGAATGAGAAAGTAACTGTCGCACACGGTACCCCTACTCATTTCATCCGTTACATTAGATATTTGCAAGCACATCCAGAAGTAGATGTTTCTCATCTTCGTACAGGAATAATTGCCGGTGCCCCATGTCCACCAGACACATTAAGGGGAATCATGGATATAATGCATATGCAAGATATTGTTATCGGATATGGATTGACTGAAGCCAGCCCAATCATTACATTGACACAACCTGATGATCCATTTGAATATCGGGTAAATTCAGTTGGTAAAGCGATTCCAGATATTGATGTACGTATTGTTGATGATGAAAATAACGAAGTTCCTATTGGTGAATCAGGTGAACTTGTAGTTAAAGGATACAATGTAATGAAAGGGTACTATAAATCTGATTTCCAACCAATTGATGAGAAAGGATACCTGCATACTGGAGATTTAGCCACAGTGGATGAAAATGGGTACTATAAAATTGTTGGACGTAAAAAGGATATGATCATTTATGGTGGCTTTAATGTTTATCCCAAAGTCGTGGAAGATTTCTTAATACAACATGAAGACATTTTGGAAGTGGCGGTAGTTGGTGTTCCTGATGAAGAATATGGGGAATTGGTGGCTGCCATTATCCGAAAACCAGAAGAATCTACCTTAACTGAACAAGATGTTGTTGATTATTGTTACGGAACAATTAACAGCCCAAGTGTTCCTAGGTATGTCAGATTTGATATTGCACTGCCATTAAGTGGGCGTGGAAAAGTACAGAAATATAAACTGCGTGACACACTTAAGAAAATGAAAGAAGAAGGAACATTGGGACCAAAATTAGTTCCAACTGCTGTAAAAGAGAAAAAGAAGAAGAAACAATAATGGATTTTTCTTTTCTATTAATTTTTTTTGTTATTTTCCTGTTTATAGCATAATTTTTAGAAATTTAAGAAATGGTAAAGTTTTCTAAAAAGTTACATATTCTGTTAAACCTTTATGGAAGCAACCACTACTATATTATCGAAATTGAGGTGAGCTAATAATGAATTTCGAAATTAAAAAAATTCACGCCCGATGGATTCTTGATTCACGAGGTAATCCAACGGTTGAATGTGATATGTGGGCGGGCGACAATGTTTTTGTGCGCGCTGCAGTTCCTTCAGGAGCATCTACGGGTGAGGCAGAAGCTGTTGAATTACGCGACAACGATCCCTCCAAATTCGGCGGCAAAGGTGTGTTAAAAGCAGTCGAAAATATAAATTCAAAAATATGCAAAATTGTGATTGGAATGGATTGTTCCAATCAAAAAGCTATCGATCAAGCAATGATCAATGCTGATGGTACACCAAATAAAGGAAACTTTGGAGCAAATGCAATTTTAGCAGTATCCATGTGTGCTATGAAAGCAGCAGCTAAGATTCAAGATAAACCGCTTTACCAGTATGTTTATGAATTAGCTCATGAAGGTAGAACTGCTGAAAGATATCTTATGCCAATTCCATCTTCAAACGTACTTAACGGAGGGAAACATGCAGGTGGAGATTTAGCACCTCAAGAATTTATGATTCAAGCTATTGGTGCGCCTAATTTCCGTGAAGCAATACGAATGACTGCAGAAGTTTATCATACAATGAAGAAAGTAATTAAAGAAAAATACGGTGCAACTTCTGTAAATGTTGGTGATGAAGGTGGTTTTGCACCTGCATTAACCACTACTCGTGAAGCACTAGATATCATTATGGAATCAATAAAGAAGGCAGGTTATAATCCTGGTAGCGATATTGTTTTAGCAATGGATCCCGCCGCTTCAGAATTCTTTGATAAAGAAAAACAAGTTTACTATATTGATGGTAAAACTCTTAAACCCAGTGAATTAGTCGATTATTGGGTAAAAATTATTAATGAATATCCAATTAAATCAATGGAAGATCCATTTGATGAGGAAGGATGGACTGAATTTGCTGCACTTAAAGCGAAGATTGGAGATAGATGTCAAATTATTGGTGATGATTTAACAGTAACAAATGTACAGCGATTACAAAAAGCAATTGATATGAATGCAATATCTTCACTGCTTCTTAAAATTAATCAAATAGGAACAATAACAGAAGCAATTGATGCAGCCAAGTTAACCTTTAAGAATGGCTATACTGTCATGGTATCTCATAGATCGGGTGAAACTTGTGATAATACAATAGCAGATATTGTGGTTGGTCTGTGCACAGGCCAAATTAAATCAGGTGCACCATGTCGTGCAGATCGACTTTCTAAATACAATCAATTAATCCGTATTGAAGAAGAATTGGGTGAAAAAGCCTTTTATCCTAAAGAATATGCAGAATTTAAAGAATTTCAATAAATTATAAATTAGAATTCATACTTATAAAATTTTTAAGATGAAATTTTTTATTGTTTCTTTTTTATTTCATTCAAATTCATTCATTTTCTTTATTATGCCAATAATTCCATTAGAAATATTTTTATCTCTAAAAAATCAACAACTTAGCAATCTTTGAGGAATTTTTATGTATCTTAATATTAAAGGGGTAGATATTTATTACGAAATTCATGGAAACGGGATTCCTATTTTAATCTTACATGGATTTCCATTAGATCATAGGATTATGTTGGGTTGCATGGAGCCAATATTTGATGAAAACTTGAATACAAAATATAAAAGAATATATTTTGACTTTCCGGCTATGGGAAAATCTACTTCTGCATCATGGATTAAATCTACAGATGATATTCTCCAATTAACTCTTGATTTTATTTCAGAAATCATTCATAGTGAATCATTTATTGTTGTGGGAGAAAGTTATGGAGGTTATATTGCTGGTGGTGTTGTTTCCAGACTTCGAAATCGCATTTTAGGATTATTACTTATTTGTCCGATGATTATTGCCGATTTTTCAAAACGTCATCTTCCCAAACGCACAGTATTGGAGCGAGATATTGATTTCTCCTCAAAACTTTCACCAAAATTGCAAGAAGAATACGATTCAATTTTAGTTATAGAAAATGAGAGTGTTTGTACCCGTTATCAACAAGAGATTCCAGATGCAATGGCTTGTGCAAATATGGAATTACTAAATCAGATCCAGCAAAAAGCTTATGGATTTTCTTGGAATATACTTGATATATCTGATCCTTTTTCTTTTCCTACCTTATTTATATTAGGACGCCAAGATGATATTGTCGGATATCAAGACGCTCTTGAATTTTCGGCCAATTTTTCTCGAGCATCTGTAGCAATATTAGATAAAGCAGGTCACTATGCACAAGTTGAACAGCAAGAAATCTTTGAAAAGTTAGTAATAGAATGGCTAAATAGAATAAAATAATATAGAAAAAATGATTTATTTTACTTTATAAGGAAGTATGTTAGTAAAAGGCTGAGCGTGTTGTTCAATATATGCATAATGATGGGAATCATTAAATTCTCGCTTTTTTCATAAAAAATCGCTAAGAATATTGCCAAAATAAATGCCAAAATTCCTTGGATGATATTTAAATGCGAGATTGCAAATAACAAAGAACTAAGAATAATTGCCCATTGCGGTGCAAAAATTTTCCGTAATGCTTTAAATATTAATCCTCTATAGAAAAATTCTTCAACTACAGGCCCAATAATTGCAACAAGAAAAAAAATCAACCAGAAAAACTTATCATCTTTAAGAAGTTGGAGAATTCGATTATTCGGAGTTGATTGAAGGAAAAGACTCAAAATCCAACCTATAAAAATTCTAGCAAAAAATAACACAATTGTCGTGAAAATTATCCAAAAAATTATAATGAATTGTGATTTTTTCACAGGTTGGAAAAAGGATTCCCACGAAAATCGCTTTGATTTTACTCCAAGAAGCCAAAAAAGACCGAAATTTACTGAAATACTTAAAAATCCTGTTAATAATATTATTAATACAGGATTTTCTGTTATAAAAAAATAGGAAAAGAGTAAAAATCCAGAACCTTGATAAAGAATAAGGTTCAAAATCCACCATCCTGTTATTTTTCCCCATTCTAATAGTTTATTTTTCATATTTTCTGAGATCTGGATGTATATCTCTTGTTCTTCAGCGTTCATATTGATTAACTCATTTAAATGTTCTTTAATGGGAATAAAATCTCTTTTTGTAAGTAGGACATAGTATTCTGTAAAGATCAGCTTGAATAAATTTTCGTTTCTTTTTATGAAAACTATATGAACGTTTCAGCACAAGCTTTAATGGAAAAATTCGATCAACTGTCCCTCCTAATTGTAAAATCTTCTTGGATAGAAATTCTTGGTTTTTAGGATGGCTTAGATGAAGTGAATATATAATATCTGCGACAGTTATAGATTTTTTGATAAATGCCAAATCTGAACCCCGCTTTTTCACCCCAAAAGGAGGATTTGACACCACAATAATTGGCCTTAATTGTTCAATTGGTTGTTTTAGATGATTAAAAATTACACTTTGTAAATCCATAGTTTTAATATCACCTTGAATCAGAGTAATTTTCTGTTCTAATTGCAAAGAATATATATTTCTTCTACAAATTTCCAAAGCTTCTGGATCAATATCAATTCCTATAACTTTACGTGCTCCAAGTAGGGCAGCTGCTATTGTCAAATTTCCTCCGCCGCATCCCAAATCTAAAACGATCTTATCTTGAAGATCATTCTGTTCAAAGGCGATGTGAAAGAAGATGTCTGCTGTTGCTACTGCATCAGTAAAATACTGCTCATATTGCAACTTGGGTGATTCAAAAGTTTCTAAACTTTGAATAATATTGATCAATTCAGATTTTTTCAAATACATCATATATTCTGAGAATTCCCGCTAAATTGTAAAGTAAAAAAAGAATCGTTCATTCATTAACTATGCGATTTAAGAAAAATTGAAAATGTATAGTGAAGGGCTTATGAATCCACCCAAAAATCAAGAAAATCAGAAACAATTTGTGTATATTGGCGATGAACTGGGTTTTACTGAAGAATATTTAGGAGATCCTTCCACCACTTACACCGAAAATGGAAAAATCTACGCTGCAATAGCAGGTTATCTTACAGTTGATAAAAAAAACCGACAAATATTCATTGAAGGAAGTTATACAGAACGCCAAAAAATCCCTCAACCAGGTGATATAGTAACTGGTGTTGTTTACTCTATTCGAAAAAACTCTGTGGGTACAAAAATAAATACAATTAATAATTTGGTTGTTGTAGATATGGGTTTAATTGGAAATATCCATGTCTCAAATGTTTCAAAATCCTATGTAGATAAATTGGACAACATTTTTGATAAAAATGACATTGTTCGTGCTAAAATTGTGCGACAAGAAGGAAAAGAATTTCAAATTTCAACCGTAGATTCTTCTTTAGGTGTTATTAAAGCGTTTTGCAAGTATTGCGGTCATGAGATGCAGAGAAAAGGAAAAACTCAAGTAATTTGTCCATTTTGCAGCAATGTCCAGAGAAAAATGATGGCAAATGATTATGGAGACATTGAAGAGATTTTACATTTCTAAAAAATCAGCAATTTCATTAATTTTTTCTTTTTCTTTTAAATTAAGCAGACTAAAATCAGATATAATCTTAATAAATAGATGGAGTATTGTAAAATAATAATGAATTATATTGTATCTAAAAAATAACACTCAGGAATGAACAAAATGGCTCGAACAGGAAAGAAAACAATATTATTACAAATTTCTAACATAGATGAATTAGAGGATATTATAAAATATGCCCAGAAACGGGCAGATAATGTTGGATTACGTTTAACTATTGATTATACTCACGACGTTGGTTTAAAATTAATTGTAGCTGGTCCTCGGGATAAGATTCAATTATATGAACATCAAATACGTGATGCTTTGCGTGAAGATGAAGAAGAACTTATTCGCACCGAACTAAAATAGATAAATCTTTTTTTTAAATTGGTGCTTTTTTTTTCATTTTAAAGGAGAATTACAATTTTTACAAAATTTTGCGCCTATTTGATTGGATTCTCCACAATAAGAACAAATTGATTCTACTTTTGAATCAAAATTATTTGAGAAATCTCTATTCTGTGTAGGATTGACATTTAAATTATTTTCATAAGCAGGATCATATTTAGTTGGCAATTCACTCTTCGAAAAAGATGAGAACTGCTTAAATCGACCAAATGATAGAAGTATCATCCCAATTACTAATAAAATAAAAGCTAGAATAAAGAAAGGAAAAATTAAGAATACATTACGAGTAAATACAGGAATTAAAACGCTGCTAAAAAACATTAGAATTCCTATTACAAGCATTATTATTCCCACATTTACTTTAGGAGATTTCCTTGCAGTTGAATTTTGATTTGGAAATCGCGAAAATGACATAGTATTTTATAATTATTTTTTATTCAAAAATTTTTTTTGAAATGGTTCCTTTTTTGAATTGTTGGTGTCACAAATTCATGGTAGGAAAAAAAAAGTCGATTGATGAAGAATTAGACGAAGAATTTTTAGGGGAAGATATTGACTCAGATTTAGATTCAGATATTCCTTCAGAGAAATCCAAAGATGAATTAGCCGAAATGCTCTCATCACAATTGGAAGAAGAGATTTCCCAACAAGATTACAAATACTTAAAACTTTATATTGAGCAAGAAAGTAAATTTGAATATTATGTCACAGTAGAACATCAATCTCATGGATTTATGAACTATTTAGTCTCTAAAGTGCTAAAATGTGCAGGTGTTGAATTTGCTGCATATAAACTAACAAGTTTAGATCCTGCTAAATTATATATTCGGATTGATCCCTCACGAGATATTAAAACAATATTGAAAGAAGCATTAGTTAAGATGAAAACTGAATGGAAAGGCATGAAAAATGCCGTTGCTGCCATGAAATTATAAGTGCGAATAAGTTTTTTCATTAACCTTTATTTTTTGTATTTACAATATATTTTATTCAAATTACATTATATCCAAAATTTTTTCATTTCGTTTTTGTTTTTATACATGAATCAGATGCCTGATATAAAGGAAGATATTAATAAAATAAACGAAGAATTAAAAGAAGAAATAAACGGACAATTTTCTCTCAAAGGGAAATTAGCTGCTTTAATTCATGATATGGGAATAAAAGGTTTCAAAGATATAGGTATAAATAAACAATTAGCAAAATTTGGAGATGCAATTACCAATACAATTTATTCAATGGCAAAATCTGCTGTAATTCATCAATTTACTCAACGAAAAGTAAACCGAACTGTTTTATCTCATGCATTAAAGAACGCACAAATGAAACCTTTTGCAAAAACACGCTCTGATGCCCATGCCATGGCAGATAGTGCAGAAGCATTTATTGGATATGTTTTCTGTGCGGAAGGTTGGAATTTGGAAAAAATGGCAACTCAACTATATAATTCTCTAAAAAATTATAATCTGTATGAGCAAGTTGAAGAAACTCAGGCAGCTATTGAAGGTTTCACAAAATTGCTCGAAAAGATTAAAGAATACCTTGAATATAAATATAGATGGGAATCTTGATTACGTGTGAAGCGAAAAAGCTGCATTTTAGCATTTGATGATGGTAAACATGAAAAAACAGATCTTTTACGCTATCGAAAAAATGAAGTAAACCAAAAATCAGCAAAACTCCATAGAACAGATCTGATTGGGGTAGTTACTAAAGGATTGCAACTGATGCATGTTTCTAATTCACGAATAACTGTGGATGGAGATGATGCAACCACTCAAATGCTATCCATTTTTGAACAGAATCCCTTTCGAAATGAAATTCAAATCATTTTAATAGACTCTCCTACAGTTGCTGGTTTTAATATCCCTGATCCATTTATAATCCATGAAATGAGTCAAATCCCTGTTTTATTAATTCCAAGCAATCCTCCTACCCATATAATCGCTGAAGTATTCGAGAATATATTTCCTGATCGAAAAGAAGATCTTTCGATTTTAAAAAATTTACCTCCGTTAGAAAAAATCGAAGTCTCAGTAAATATTTCTCCTACAATCAAGAAAAAACTCTGTTTTCACCCTATCGGTATATCAAAAGAAGAAGTTATAGATCTTTTGAATTTTCTCACCCACTTTTCTGCAGTTCCTGAACCATTGAGATTGGCTCATTTGATTGCATCTAGATCAAGAATGAATATTTAATTGAAAAATCGAAAAAATGAATCTACACTGAAAGACAATAAACATTTGTAGAATAATTCAATTCTTGATTCAGAAAAACATAAATAAAAAAAATTTACTTTATAGTGTTTTCAATCAACTATTTAATCAATTATCTTTATTTATTTTAAATGACGTTCGATAATTTTTCGGAGTTTATTTTCGTTTTGTTGATTTATTCCAACCATTCCATAAGTAGGTACTCCCAATGCGGCTTCAATTGCAGTGGGATCCATTCGATCTTCCAAATCTTGCTTATTTGCAATAGCAATAATTTTTGAAGCTCCTTTATTCAAATGTCGCTCAATTAAATCTTTAGTTAGCATGACATTTCGAGCAGAAGAATCTGTCACCAAAATTGTAAGTTTGGAGCCTCGAATGAACTCGTCCCACAAAAATTGGAACCGTTTCTGGCCAGCCAGGTCCCATACGCACATATTTCCCAATGCAGTCGGAACTTTGGAGATTTCAACTCCAACAGTTGGTTTTCGTTCATCTAAAGGATGTTCACTTTTTAAAAGCTTCGTTAATGTTGTCTTTCCGACGTTAGATTCTCCAATCAAAACAGCTTTAAATGCGTTCATAGTGTTTCACTGGTATCAATATTTTAGTGTTATGAAGAAAATGATGAACATCCTTATTCAAACGAGATAACACAAGTTTGATATGTTGATAATATGTCGATGAGATCACAAGTGTTATTATTTTTTAAAATTCAATCAAATTTTTAATCCGTTTTCTATCTATGATGAGATTTTTACTAATTTCCAATAGTTAAAAATAAATAAAAGAAAAAACTATGAAATTTCATATGGAAAATCTAAGAATCATTCAAATTACTAAAGAAAATGAAGATCTATTTAATAATTATGTAAACGGACGAGAAGATGAATTCTTTTTTTTTATTCTCGATTTTGAGCAATACCCAGAAAACACGCAATTATTTGTTGCAATTGATCAACAAAATAATATTTATGGGCTTTATATTATATGGCGTAATCAAACGATTCAAATACGTGGGTCTTTAGAAGGAGCAATAACATTTCTCCAGTTTTTAGATAAACAATCTATTTCTATTAAAGAAATTACCGGAACTCTTATTCACAAACCTCTTTTGGAAGAAAAGTTTACACATTATAAAAATAAATTTCACACGTATCGTATGATTTTAGAAAAAGGAGATGAACAGCTATTTGAGCAATATTCGTATGAAATCCTGCCTAGTGGAAGTGAAGAAATAATCGCAGGATTTTTACGGAAAGTAGATCCAAAATTCTGGGGTAAATACCAAGCAACTGATATAATTATGGATAATGCGCATCCTTATTTAGCAATTAGAAAAAATGAACAGATAATTTCTCTGGCAGGATTATGGATTGATGAAAAAATGGGAATAATAAGTGTTGTTGGCACAGATCCACAATTTCGAAATCAAGGTTATGCTACTTCCATCGTTTCAAGTGGAGTTAAGTATTTAGTAGAAAAAACAAATAAAATTTTAATTCACGTAAGAGTGAAGAATACACCGGCTGTAAAAATATATAAAAAAGTTGGATACCGTCCCAAGTACGAATATCTGGTTATGAAATTAAAATAATGAAACCTTTTTTTTTAACCAATAGAAGGATCTTCACAAAAGACTACTAAGCTTTCTTTATCATTACCCTTGATCATTACAGCTCCAGTTAATCGAACATTTTCTCCAGGAAGATCAGTAATATCTTCATCTTCAAAACCATTTGTTGGTTTTGCATAAATTATCAAGCGAAGTGCATTTTCTTCAAATTGTGGTATACTATTGAGATTATCATTATCTTCCGCTGATTGTTTTTCCTCTTGTTCTTTGGATGTTTCAGCCAGATCAATTTGGAAATAGGGTTTTCCTTCTAAATTAGAAGGGGAAATTTCCATTTTTACAAACATATATTGAATTTCTTCAATAACATCATTTCCTTCATCTTCTTCATCATCTTCATCTTCATCACTATCATCTTCTTCTTCATCATCTTCTTTCTCTTCATCACTATTATATTCTTCATCATCATCTTTTTCAACATGATCACTATTTTCATCATCTTGGTTTCCGAATTCTTCATATCCCTTTTCACTAGAGATATATTGTAGAATATTCAATCCATATATTGTTTCTGTATCCATACCTACAATTAAATCGATTTCAAACTCATCGTCATCATAAAATGCTAACAACAATCCTACTTCTTCATTAAATTTATCTAAGAAATAATTGAAGAAGGCTTCAGATTCTTTACGTTCATTTTCAAACATTATTTTCACTCAGTGGAAAAAATTTGCTCTTATCTTTTTCAAATCGGCTCTGAATAAAAAGGATCTTCTTGTTTAGCTGAAATAGGTATTTTTTCATTTTTATTTTCCTAACATTTAATTATAAAATTAAATTTTCCGCACTTGCTGCAAAAAAATGTTATTAACACAATTGAAAAAAAGTCGACCAAAAAAGATATGGAATAATCTGAATTACAACGTTAAAATTGTATTATTATTCACATTATTTCAATCTATTGGTCGAGGTATATGGATGGGAAATGTTCTCTCTAGTTATATTTATATTATTGCAGGGAATTCAAATGAATTATTAGGTTGGACATCAGGAGCAACGGGAATAATGATGACAATTGTCGTTTTTCCTGCAGGTGCTTTAGCTGATCGATTCCGAAGAGATTGGATGTTATTCATTGCAGGAGGTATAGGAATTATTGGAATGATTATTTTATTTTTTGCAGATAATTTACAATTAGTTATCATCGCCTTATTATTTTGGGGGTTATATCAAGGAGTAACTAGACCTGCACTAGAGTCTTTATTTGCAGATTCTGTTCCTTCGGGAAATCGATCTCGAATATATTCCATCCGCCAATTTATACAACAATTCGGAATGATGGTTGGTCCTATGGTGAACATTATTTTATTTTCTTTCTTTGGAGATGAATGGCATTTACCTATATTGAAGAAAGTAATGGGTATAGGGATTATTTTTTCCATAGGTTCTCTTGTTCTGATGTTTTTCTTTAGCGATCGCAAATCATTAGGTGCAAAAAGTGATGCTATTGATAATAGAGAAAAAATAATACAAGATCATTCAGAGAATAAATTAAATGTTTCTAATAATTCGCTTATTAATTCAAAATCTTCAAATATCAATTCCAATTCCATAATGAAACGTAAATTTACCTCAATTCGTATTAAAAAGAAAGCAATTCCTTATATTTTAGTATCTTCAAATATTCTAATTGGTTTAGGAGCAGGTATGACAGTAAAATTCTTTCCTATCTTCTTTATGGAAATTTATGGAATGAAACCCATTCTTGTACAGGGAATTATGGGAATAACCTTCTTAACAACAGGAATTTTAGGTTTAATCGCACAGCATTATTCGCGCGCAAAAGGACGAGCTCAAATGATTTTTACTGTGCAATTCTTAGCCACGCTATGTTTAATTGCAATCGCTTTTTATCCTCCTGAAATATTATTGATAATTATTTTTATTGCTCGAGGTTCATTGATGAATGCAGCTCAACCACTCAGTAGATCAATTTTAATGGATATTGTTCCAAAAAATAAACGCGGCAAGTGGAATTCAGTAGAAGCTTTAGCGTGGGGCTTATTTTGGAACGCTTCGGCAGTTGTAGGTGGATATTTAATAGGATCTGGTAATAATTTTCAGCTTAATTTTTTAGTTACCGCAGGAATATACGTTCTCAGTTCATTGCCGCTTTTAACATTATTTAATGCCGTAGATAGAGAACTATAGGGTGATTTTGAGTATTATTGAGAACTTAAGGAAAATATAGAGAACTATATAATAAAAAGAGAAATTAATCTACACATGATTATTGCGTTATTTATGAATATCTGGAAGGCTGTGGTTCATAGCGGAAGATAGCAGACAAAATCATGAAAAATCCTTCGAAAACTAAGATTATTCCCGATAACCAGTAAGAGCTAGCAGTTACACCCAACATTAATTTCAAAACAGCAATCCACATTGGTACTTCAGATACATGATAATGGTTCACTAAATATCGTAAAATGAAGAAATCAATGAGTAATGCACCCCAAGCAAGATAATAATAGATTAAATTCCATGGATCTGATTGTATGAAGGGATTTTTCAATATTAATATAATAAAACCTAAGCCAGAGGCAAATTTATTTACAAATGAATACAAGATTTCTCGAAATGTTTTATTATACTTCCAGGCAAAAACAGCACGATCAGTTAAAGCAATAATCATTACGAATAAACCCTTTATCATTAAATAAAAACCGACAAAATATCCAAATATTGTTCCTAATAATCCAAAAAAGAAAAAATCTATACCATAATTTGCAAGATCCCTTTGCATTATTTTCTTGGATGCATAAAATATATCATAAATAACTAAAATTGAACCCACAGCCACTGGAATAAGATTTCCAATAAGAACTCTTGGAAAATCGGATATTGTATCTTTTTGAGGGAGTAAATGTAACAAAACAACAAGAAGAATAATGAGTGTGTGAATTGCAGCAAGTGTGATGGTTGCTAAATTCATACGGGCAAAATAAGTGTATTTCTGTCCCAAAAATGGGGGATTTTCTTGTGCTATGAAGCGGGAATTACGCTTGTGCCTAAAAAATGGTGCATTGGGATCTGACATGATTCAAATTTAACCTCAGCACATAATTAGTGGGGTAGGTAATAAGGTTCTTTATTCGCATATTAAATTTATAGTTAATTCAATTTTTAAATTTTAAATGAGATATAAGATTTTACAATTTATGTGTCCAAAATCGGTAATTGTTGTTCCCTACGATCCAAATTGGCCTGAATGGTTTGGAAAGATAAAAAATTATTTTCTTCCAGCCCTAGGATCATTGACACTCGCTATAGAGCATGTTGGTAGCACTTCTGTACCAGGTTTAGCTGCTAAACCAATTATTGATGTTGATATAGTGATTCATAGGGAAAATTTTCTTAAAGTTCGAGAGAAGTTAGAACAACTTGGCTTCATTCACGAAGGAGATTTTGGAATTCATGATCGTGAAGCATTTAAGCCAATTTCAAAAGAAATTGAGTCAAAGCTTCCACCATTACATCTTTATGTATGCCCTGAGGATTCAGAAGAACTACATCGCCATATTAATTTTCGAGAATATCTAAAAGATCATCCAAGTATCAGTGCTCGTTATGGAGCAGTTAAAATTGAAAGTGCAAAGAAATATCCATTTGATATAGATGCTTATATCTCTGCAAAATCCCCCATTATCCAAGAGATCTATGAGAATATAAAAAAAACGAAAGAATGAAAAATCAATTCCAAAGTAATTTTAATTAATTGAATATATGATTAATTTTGCTTCTTTTTTGTTTTTTTCCGCCTTAAAACTCTACATTCTTTTGCCACACGAGTTAAGATTTCAACCGCTTCATCAATATCTCTTTGTGTATGGGTTGCCATTAAACTTGTACGTAACATTGCTTTCGGACTCGCTGGTGGAACAACTGGATTTGTGTAAACACCTGCTTCGATTAAAGCTTTATTATATTTCAACATTTTCATGGTATCTCCAATAATTATGGGAACAATTGGCGTGGGTGTCTCTTGTGGGATTGTAGAAAATCCTGCTTCTTCTACTCCTTTACGAAATGCGGCTGAATTAATCAAAACTTGTTTGCGCAATCCTTCTTCTCGTAAGAATATATCAACTGCTTTTGAGGCTGTTGCTGCTGAAGGTGGAGGAATAGAAGCGCTATAAATAAGACTTCGTGCATGATGTGTGATATATTCAATTAAATCTTCATTCCCAACACAGAATCCACCAATACTAGCAAACGATTTTGAAAATGTACCAACAACTAAATCAACCCGATCCATTAATTTAAAATGCCCAAGGGAACCTTCTCCATGATCTCCAAGATAACCTACCCCATGTGCATCATCGATGATGACTCTCGCATCATATTGATCAGCAAGTTCTATAATACGGGGGATTTGAGCTAAGTTTCCTTCCATTGAGAAAACTCCATCTGAAATGATCCAACGATTTCCTTCTTCAGGCAAAGTTTTTAAAACTCGTTCTAAATCTTCCATATTATTATGTTTGTATACTTTTGTGTTTGCATATGAAAGACGGCAACCGTCTATTATACTTGCATGATTTTTCTCATCTGATACAACCCAATCTCCTTTTTTGGTTATTCCTGAAATAGTTCCAAGATTGGCTTGCATTCCAGTGCTGTAACAAATTGCACCATCTTTTCCCATAAATTTTGCTAATTTAGTTTCTAATTCTAAGTGTAAATCTAATGTTCCATTAAGGTATCGCGAACCTGTGCAACCTGTTCCATATTTTTCTATTGCAGAAATGGCTGCTTTTATCATTTCAGGATGATCTGCTAATCCTAAATAATTATTTGAACCTAACATGATTGTTTCTTTACCACGGAGATGAACTCTAGGTCCTATTCTTCCAGTATTTGGAATGAAGTATGGATATAATCCCATTTCTTTAGTAAGGCGCGACATTTTAATTGTTGGAGAGGGTGGAAAATGTTCAAATTTACCAACTCGCTTCTTAACTTCAGCTGATTTTGATGTTTTATATTTAACTTCAGTCAATATAATCACTTCATTTAAAAACATTAAATTTGATCAAACAAAGATTTAATTAAATAATAGTAGATTGGAAAGAATTTAAAGTTTAAGGCAAAAGTGTTCATGAACTTATTCAAAGTAAAAT
Organism: Candidatus Harpocratesius sp.; assembly: GCF_054039255.1. Taxonomy (NCBI): domain Archaea; kingdom Promethearchaeati; phylum Promethearchaeota; class Promethearchaeia; order Promethearchaeales; family Promethearchaeaceae; genus Candidatus Harpocratesius; species Candidatus Harpocratesius sp. The sequence continues at coordinate 18,081 of NZ_JBPLBG010000022.1, read as the reverse complement.
TAAACTGTATTAATATAATTATCACTATGTTAGAATAAAAAAATGAACAAATTTGATAATTTTTGAAATCAATTAAAATAAAATTAGGATTCTCTACATATTATTATGTTAATTGGTGCGAATAAGTGCCGATTAGCTTTAATTTCTATATTTATTAAAAAAATCACTCAATGAAAGCAACAACACCAATAATAAAAATTTAACCATTTCTTATCTTTTACAAAAAATTATGTAATCATCTGTTCAAAAATTGTAAATTTTCTGTTTTTTGGAGATTATCGCTCATTTTACTATATTCTCAAAATTAGAAATTTTTGATAAGTATAAATTTAAATAAGTTGATCAATATGTAGTTATATGTAGAATTGTTTTTTGTCAATATATAGATCAAAAAAAACTTTGATGAATGGAGGAAGATTATGCAAATTTTATTAACAGGCGCTTTTGGAAATGTTGGAATGAGTGTTTTGAGCGAATTATTGAAAAGAGGATACCATGTTCGAATATTTGAACTCCCAACCAAACGAAATAAGAAAATAGCTCTACAATTCGCACAAACTCATAATGTCGATATTTTTTGGGGAGATCTTCGAAATTATGATGAAGTTTTGAATGCTATAGAAAATGTAGATTATGTTTTTCATATTGGTGCAATAATCCCACCAATGGCTGATAAATTGCCTGAATTGGCAGAAGCAGTTAATGTTGGAGGAACGAATAATATATTAAAAGCGATAAAAGCTCAAAAAAATCCTCCAAAAATATTGTATACATCTAGCATTAGCGTTTATGGGGATCGACGAGATAATCCTTGGATTCGTACTACAGATCCGCTTAATCCAAGCCCAAATGATAAGTATGGTGATCAAAAAAAACGTGCTGAATTAATGGTTCGTAATTCTGGTTTAGAATGGTGTGTATTTCGCTTGACTTATATTACTTCAATGAATAAACTTAATCTGGATCCATTAATGTTTGAAATGCCCTTAGAAACATGTATCGAAATTTGTGATACAAAAGATGTTGGATTAGCTGTAGCCAATACAATTGAAAATGATGCCGTATGGGGAAATATATTTAACATTGGCGGTGGAAATGCATGCCGAACTACTTTTGGAGAATATTTAATCACAATGTTGAATCTTTTTGGCCTTGGTGACGATATTTTACCTGCAGATGCATTTTCTCATGAAAAATTCCATTGTGGATGGTTGGATACCCATAAATCTCAAGAAATGCTTCAATATCAGCGTACTACACTCGAATCTTATTACAAAGAAGTAAAGAATAAAGCAAGATTTACTCGTGTATTTGCAAAGTTATTTAGACCTATTGCAAAAGCCATCATTTTAAGACGATCTCCTTATTTTAAAGATATACAAAAGTCAAATAGGATTCGTCGTCGAAAACTGCAAACAATTGGAGAGTATCTTAAACAAATTAATAGATTTACTTCTCAAATTATGAAATCTGAGCCAAAGATTATAAATATTTCAAAAAGATCTCAAATTGTACAGTAATTTTTTTGCTTTCTTCCTTAATTAAATTTTATAATATCCCAATCTATCGCTGAATTCTGATTAATTATACCACTTTTCATTAACTTCTTTATTTAATTAATAAAATTAACCAAATATTTTCAATAATAAATTAATTTCTCTGAAAGATAACGAAGATAAACAATCTCTATAAAGAATAAGAGAGAAAAAGAATTAACAAGTGAATTCCATGAATATTATTCAAAAGCTAATGGGCCTTCAATTGCCTTGAATCCATTTTTGGTAATAACACAGATTTGCATTCCGTATCCTGAGCCTGCATCTCGATTTTTGGCCGCAGTTAAAGCTTGTTTTACAAGATCAATTCCTTGTTTTTCTGTCATATTATTTTTATAATTTGCTTCAAGAACTCCAAGAGCAAAAGTTGAACCAGAACCTAAACTAGCAAAATCTTCCTGCTCAGCCATATAACCAATAAAATCTATGGGAAAAATCTTACCTCGTTTTTCTTTAGTATCATATCCTCCAACAATCATAAAAGCATAGAAATAACTACGCCCGTTGAATGCAATATTGCGTATAATATTTGCTATATACGATGTGGTTGGTTCTTTTCCATTATGTTGAATTTCCATCAAACGACTAATTGCTTGGGCTTGGCTCACCATATATTGGCAATCTGCAACTCCACCTGCAATTGTCATTCCGCAGTGTTCATTAATTTTGTATAATTTCTGAGCTTCTTTAGTTGCAACAAAAAATCCTGCAGTCGCTTGAGACTCAGTAGCTAAAATCACACCATCTTTAATTACCAATCCTATCGTCGTAGTTCCAGTCTTCAACATTTCTAAATTTTGAGTATTAGATTGTGATTGGTAATCTGAATTCTGTGAACGAAATTGAGGAGGGATGTTATTCATTGTCATCAATAATAAAAACGTATGAAGGGAATTTTAAATTATTTTGGATTAGCTAAGATAAGCATATTAATTATTATTTTTCATTGCTTTTTGAAAGAAAGAAGGATTGAGAAAAACGCTAGATTTCTCAATGAAATGATGTGGATGATAACGTAATTTTGCAGTTCGTAGGTTTTCTTGTCCTAAATCTTGCTCTCGATTAATATATTCTATATGAGACGGAAGTTGTTGGCAGAATTGATTGACCAGTGTTTCATAAATGCCCCGATAAGACGTGTCTGCTTTTTCAGCATGAATTACAACTGTATTATTAGAAATTTCTTCTGCAATTGTAAAAGCTACAATTTTTTCATTAACCCACAACACTCCGCCAATTAAATTGAATTCATCCCATTTTCGAATTAGTTCATAAATGGCTTGATCTTCATAAGAAAGCCCTAAATCATCTTTACATGCATGAAAATTGCACCATTGTGCTTGCAGATTGAGAATTTCTTTAAAAATTTTAGAATTAATTGTTTCATAACGCCATAAATTCTGCGATTTGAATTTATTCATAATTTTTCTAAAATTTGCATATTTTTTCCCTTTCAATTCTCCTAAATCGTTTCGTAGGTATACGTAATCCCAATTTGCACGATCTTGTTCAATTTTAAGATAAGGAGAAATTCCGGGATATTTTTTTATATTATCTACTATGAAATTCGGGACGCGATGAATTGCAATTTCATCATTATTGCTTATGTTCCAAGAGTTCATAAGATTTATTGCTTTTTCCCACATTGTCGAATCAAGACAAATTGGAGGAAAAAAAAAGATCTTTTCTCTTTTATTTTCAGATTTATTTTTATAAAATGCTCTAAGAAAGAAAATATCATCTATAAATGCCCAATGGAATGAGTAATAATCCCTCCACATATATAAATTTGTGAAAGTATATTCTGAAATTTGATATTTTGATTTTAAAAGAATTTGTGAAATAATATCTTTATGTTCTAAATGAATGGAAGAAAAAAAAGAAGGTAATTGCATATTGAAAAAAGTAAAATTTCAATATTAAAAAATTCTTATTATAATTTAAGATTAAATCTTGTATTCTTTTGATATTTTAGAAGATTCATTAGATCTTTTTGATTTTTTCAAAACAAACTTATTCGCACACACTAATAGAAATGAAAGCAAATAGATTTAAAGGAGAAAATCCAGATATTCGGAATTTTTCTCCAGAAGAACGACTTCATCCTTTATTCCATAAAATTTTTTGGGCAAATTATGTTTTATTATCAGTAGTTATTCCAGAATTTGAAAAAAGATTGGATTTAGCAACTTCAATATATAAAAATAGCATTGATTCACTGAAAAATTTTTTATTAACAATTGAGGAAAATTTAAAATAAAACAAATCAAAAATTAAATACTTACTGTAGAAATAAAGGATTTTACATTATTGATTTGATTTATTCTCTTGATAATTTAGAATATAACGCTCTAAAGGTAGAATTACCATCTCTGCAAATGCCTCTGTATGAATTTTTGGATTTGGATCATCAAATCCATTAGGAGTTGAATATATATTTCCATGCACTTCAATTACTTTTTTTTGCCTGATTTCACCAGATGAATATTGAACTGAAACTTCTCCTTTAATATAAATTATTTGGTCAATCAAAACAGGTTTACGATATTTTATTGTCATCTCTTTGGTGACTCCGTATTTTCCATATCCTCTATATACAGCATGTGCCATTACTTCATCTAATAAAGTTGCTAAAATTCCACCGTGACTAAATCTTGGAAATCCGCAGTAATCATATTTTACCTTAAATTTAGAGTAAACAGAAAATTTTTTTTCTCTAAAATTACCTTCATCTTCACCCAGTGGGGGTGAAAAAAATTGTAGATGAAGACCAATGGGATTAGAAGAAGAACACCCAAAACAATAATGATCAATTCCTTCTGGGACAAATACTTCTAATTTTTCTAATCCTGCAGTATAAAATTCTTCATAATGATTTTTTTCCTCAAGATTTTCTTCATTCATTTTCTTCATCTTCTATATTTAATTCATTTCCTTAAATTCAATATAATCTTTAATTATTTGTAAAATAGCCGTATATTTCATCTTTAGAAATTTGCTTAAGCTTTACATATCCATAACGTTCAAATTGAACGATCTCACCAACTTTTAACTCTTTCAAATATTTGGTTGCATATCCTGTTGTAATTATTCCATCTGGTTGTAATACTTTAGTAAAAATACTTTCATCTGCAGGTACAACTTGAATTTTTCGAGAATTGTGGCTCATTTCTTGTGAATGGAAATTTACTTTTATTGGATCATTCATTTTTTTAACTTCTACATTGAACATATCTTTAAATCTTAAAATTTGACCCACATCTAATTTTGGATATATTAATTTTCCCCGTTTATTTCTATATTCATGTAAATCTGCTTCTGCTATGTATACTCTTGCTTTACCTTCTTTTATAGGTAATTCAATTTTACGAGTTCCTCTTTCTGGAAAATTTGGATGGAGCAGTGGTTCAGCAGTAAATTTATCAAATGGAATCTTTTCGATAAGCACAGAATGTGGATTTTCGACAAACCAATAACGATTTGCATGTTCATCGATTAGTTTTGTGTTTTTTGCATATACCCATTTTTTATCAAATTCAATTCCTCTATTTGACATACCCAGATCTAATAAAGCTTCGCGAACTGCTGATGGCTGGATGCCGCGAGCAGCCAATGATTGCAGACTCCAAGTGCGAGGATCACTCCAACCTTCATATTCTCCACTGTAAACTTTTTGTCGTGCGAGTGTTTTTGATAATTTAAATTCACCAGAAAATTTCAACCGACCGTAAAGTTGAATTTCAGCGTGGGGCCATCCATAAAGATCCCAAATGAATTTTTCAATTTCCCCTTCTTTTCGAAGATCTATTCCTCTAACAATATGGGTAACTCCTAAGAGGTGATCATCTAATCCCCAAGACCATTCTAAAACAGGCCATAATCTTACTTTAGATCCTATTCTAGGATGAGGTGCATCTGAAATTCGCATTAAAATATGATCTCTTAAGGCAGGATCTTTTTGATTCATACCTGTTTTTAAACGAACTACTGCACCTTGTTCTGCGATTGTCCCATCCTTCATTTTTTCATACATATCCATATGGTATTCTATAGATTTTCCTCGACATGGGCAATCTTTTCCAGGACGTTTGTATTCTTCCCGAAATATTTTAGGATCACAAGTACAAACATACGCATGTCCTTGTGCTATTAATTTTTCCGCTTCTTCTTGATAGATCTGGACACGATCGCTTTTATAGTAAACTTCATGATATTTGACGCCTAACCACTCTAATCCTTCTGGAATTAAATCATAAGCTTCTGGAATAACATATTTTGCCTTAGGATCATCCATTTGAGCAAGTGTTGTTCCGATAGTATCATCAAAGACTAATAAAAGTTTTCCTTGATATCGTTTTACATATTCATCATTTAGTACAACCATTCGAGCATTGCCAATATGTAGGGCACCTGATGGATATGGGGCTAGTCGCATAATTACTTTTCCCTTTTCTGCATTAGGTAAATCTGGAAGGATTTTTTCTTCCTTTTGGGCCTTTTCTTCTGGATCTAATGCATGGGGGTCTAGTTGTAATACTTTTTTAGTTTGTTCTTCAATGGTTAATTGATTAATTTGCTCAACAATTACTTGAACCTTTGGTTTTATCATTTTACCTTGAGAACGCAAATCAGGTCTATCTCGCATTAGTTTTCCAATAACTGCTTTATTATTCGCTTTTCCTTTGAAATGGATTGCATTTTTTAAACCTTCAATCCAAATAATTTTATCAATTTCATCCATATTTCAATAAATACAAAATGAATATTGAAATTTTGCTTTAGAAGATGAACATTGAAAAGGGAGCGTTTCTATTTATTTAAATATAATAAATAAGGTCGAATTGCATGAGTCACGATAAAACACCAGAGAACCTTACAAATTCTTCTACAAATACTGATCAAAATCATATAAATGAAAAAAATATTTCTCAAATCTCTTCAGATATTCAATCTGACACCTTCTATTGTGGAAAATGTAATAAAGAAATGCGGTTTAGTGATCATCCAAAATTTTGCATTAACTGTGGTACTCCTTTTGTATTTGATGTTCATGGACAGATTTTATTGGATAAAAATAGACATTCATATATTAAACCACAGAATCCATCAATGCAATTTGATCAAATTACTCCAAAATCAGATTCTTATTCAAATTATCCTTCGCCTAATCAAACTTCAAGTTTACCTGAAGTATATCAAACCAATGCTACTCCCTATATAAATGTTCCATCAAATATGTATTCTGGTAAAAAACACTGGAGAAAAAGACGAAATTGGAATGTTTTAGCAGGGATATTTCTTCCTTTTATAACATATATAGGAATCATGATTATTAGTGTCATTATTCTAATTCCTGTCGTTTTTATTAGAGGTTTAGAATTTTTATCTAATCGATCTCAATGGTGGGATTTTATTATCAGTGCATTTTCCATTCTATTTTTTATAGTACCTTATTTTTGGATAAAGCGATATTATCCAGGAAAATTAACTAAAAAGCAACGCTTAGCAGAATTGGGATTGGATTTCACAAAATATTCAAAACCTGAATTATATCGTGAAATAATACTTGGAATATTTTTGGGTTTTTTTGGAGTGCTTATCGTTATAGGATTACAAGTTGTTGGAGGATGGTTAGTTAAATGGCTTTTTAACATAAACATGGAAATGTTAAGTCAATCAGATAGTTTTTCACAATTTAATCCAACAGTGCCTCAATCTCTTGGGCAACTCCTTCTATTTGTAGCCACAATGGTATTTTTTGTTGGAGTTCCTGAAGAAGTTTTGTTTAGAGGATTTGTTCAACGTTCTTTTGAATCGAAATTAAATAAACCTGCTGCTTTATTACTTACTGCTGTATATTTTTCCCTATATCATATTTATATTTATATTTTAGTTCCTCCACTATTTTTCTATCTAAGTGTTTCATATTTAGGATTGTCAATATATTTAGGATTAATCCGTAATTGGCGCGACGATATAATTGCAGCTTCTATATTGCATATGGTATATAATTCTACTCAAATTATCATCATTTTTCTCATTTTTGCTAATTAAAATAATAGATGGGATTTGATTAAATGAGAGAAAGAGATAGGAATTTTCTAAATTTTTTTCGAAATCATGCCTTAGACTGTTCGCAAACAATTCTAATTGGTGTATCATCTTCAAATAACCTATCATTTTATCGAAATCTTATTCCAATCCTTCACAGTTATATTTCTCAAAGTAAACTTAAATTTATTCTTATTGGAGAACACCCACTAGTAGATTTACAAGAATTTTCTGATTTAAAATTGGTATTAGAACAAGATGGACGGATAGAAACAGTCTCTAACCAACAACCCGAATTATTTTTGATAAAATGCTTATTCAATTCTTCAGAATTTATAACTGATCAAGGGCATAAAATTATAAGTCCAAAAGCTGCAATCAGAGGTGCATTTAGTTCTTCCAAATTTCTTTTTACATTACGTAAATTTCTTGTAAATACTGAACCAATTGAGAATATTCCCTTCATTCCTAATAATTTAGTCTCACGCTTAGCTTTACTGGAAACTGCACAAGGCAAACAATTCTTTTTTGCTGGTGTTGGAATTGATGAGGTTAATTCTTTGGAATCAAAGCAGGCAATGATTTTATTATCTCGAAAATTGTTCCAAAAATTGGGATGGAATCTGCATGTTGGAATTCTCAGTGGTGGAAGATTGTCCGATAAAGGGCGTGATCCTCGGGTTGATCAAACTATAGATGAAGCTCGACAACTTGAAGATATTTTTTCTTCAAAAGACCAAGAAGATCAAAATAATTTGGAGTTCAAGGTAAACCATTACCAAATTTTGATTGAACAGTCAATTTCTGATAAAGCTAACTTATTAATTGCTCCAGATGGAATATCCGGAAATTTAATTTACAGAACACTTATCCATTTGGGAGAAGGTAAATCATTTGGTGCGATATACCTTAATATGCTTTTACAATATGGGCGGATTATAATAGATTGCTCTCGTGTTGCGCCTATTTTTGAATTAGATGGTGCTATCTCCTTGGCTGCGGGATTATCAAAGTATTTCTAATTCAAATAGTATGATTGATTCATGATAATTTTTATTAAATACAAAATTTTTATGTTTGCTTTCTTTAAAATACTCATTAAAATGCCAACAATTGTGAAATATCAGATCAAATTATGGGTTAACGATCAACGTATCCCAATGAAACCTTATGTTAGTAATACTTTTGGTAATCTGTGCATTGCTTTTTTGAGTGAACTTAAAGGATTTGATCTTGAAAAACTTTCTAAAATCCAAATATTTCCTCAAAATCAACCTGAAAAATTAATTGATTTAAAAGTAGGGGAAGATTCTATTGATTTAAAAGAATTTGTACAAGTTCAAATGTGGAAAACACTTTTAGGGTTTATCTCAGTTTTAGATAAAGTTCCTGTTTCTCCTGATGAATTAGATAAAGCAATAATAAAAATTGAATTACTCAAGAGAAAAACAGAATGAATTCATTATCTGAGAAATCTGATGAAAATTTACTCAAAACACACAGATATTTATTAATTATTTGGTATATTGGGACTAATTATTATGGTTCTCAACGCCAACCAGGGAAGAGAACTGTAGAAGATTCTCTTATTCGTGCATTAAAACAGACTGGATATATTATTGATTCTGAATCTGGTCAATTTCGAGCAGGAATGAGAACCGATAAAGGAGTTCATGCACGAGAGGCCGCTTATTGCTTTTCTTCTGAGAAATCCATAATTCCTCGCCTAATCGACGCATATCTTCCAAATGATATGGGGATTGTGAAGTATGCAGAAGTTCCTCTTGGATTTCATCCTAGATGGTCGTGTTTACAAAAAGAATATCATTATTATTTACCTCTTTCTCAATCTGAAATTTTGAATCTAAATTTTGATATAATTAAATCTGGACTTCAGAAAATTCAAGGAACTCATGATTTTCGACATTTTTCTAAAACTGATCGTAATAAACCTAACCAATTCACAAAATTAACTATGATTTCATGTTCAGTAGAAAAAGTTGATAATGCAATAATATTTAAGTTTCAGTCTCAAGCTTTTCTATGGGAGCAAATTCGGAGAACCGTTCATTTTTTGATTAAATTGGGATATTCACAACGTAGTTTAGATGATTTAGATGAATTATTAAAATTAAACAGCAAATCAGAAAAAGTAAAAAAAATTCGTCGTGAAAAACCATATCCTGCAAGTGGACTCGTACTTTGGAAGGTCGTTTTCCCTTCAGAAATTAAATTTACACCATATTCAAACGCTCTAATCCAAAAAATTGGTTATTTTCAAAAAAATAGTTTAATTCAACAACAAAATATTCATTGGTTTCAATTTTTTGGTAATCTTTTACTAGATCATTCCAAAAATCGATAAAAAAAAGGCTTTGATTGGAAAGAGTGAAATTACTTATAGATCCATTATTGCTAATTTTGCCAGCATTGCATTCAGTTGTATTTCTTCTGTGGCACCTTGAGAAAGTCGAAATTCAAATTCTGCCAAAATCTTCAAGATATCAACCTTTGCTCGCTCTGAAATATCTAAATTAAACACTTCTTGATGACACTGCTTAATGATATTTCGACCAGAAAGACCATATTGTTTAAAAAGAGTGTCTAATTTACGCTTTGCAACCATAAATTCTCCTGATAGTGCTGCCTTAAGTAAATGTTGAATTTCTTGTGGGTTGATTTTACCTGTTATTCTATAAACCAGATCTTCGGTAATTTTTTCTCCTAAACTGGCTGCTGCTTGCAAATAATTAACGGCCCGTCGTAAATCTCCATTAACTACATATATTAAAGCTTCAATTGCTTCTGGTTCAATTTTTATTTTTTCATTTGAAGCAATGTAGTTAATTCTGCCAATGATTTCTTCTTTTGATAATGGAGAGAAACGAAACATACTGGTACGGCTTTGGATTGGTAAGATAATTTTATTTGAATAATTACAGATGAGAATAAAACGGCAATTATGTGTATAATTTTCCATTGTTCTTCGAAGTGCTTGTTGAGCATCAGCTGTAGTCGAATCTGCTTCATCTAACACCAATATCTTAAAAGGAACACCTTCTGGAGGCTGAGTTTTTGCAAAATCTTTTACATCTGTACGAATAACTCCAATACCACGAGCATCACTTGCATTTAATTCTAAATAAGTCGCATTACGTCTCATTTTTGAACCAAACATATCACGAATTAATGCTAATGCACAAGTTGTTTTTCCTGTTCCAGCCGGTCCCGCAAACATTAAATGAGGCATAGATTTTCCAGATGGTCCAGTAAATACTTGTAATCTTTTTATTATTTCTTTTTGACCAACCACATCTTTTAAGTGTCGTGGTCGATATTTTTCTACCCAAGGTTGTTGATTTAGTGACATCTGTTCTTATTTGGGTTTAGAGGCGATACCATTAAAATTTAAGTACTGTCAATTTAATAAAAATATTAGATAGAGCTAATTACCTATAATATATTAATTATTCAATTCTCTTTATAAATCAATTTTTTAATATAGAAGCTTAAAACCTCTTTTATTTGTTCCATTTTATACGGAATAGTAAATCATTTTTCAGAATTCGGCTTATTAAATCTGGTTCTTTGCTGAGAACTATAACAAACTAAATAAAGATCGATACATTTATTTAATTGTTCATCTGAGTTATATTGTATTGTTACTTATTAAACATAAGTGAGTTCTAAATCTATGAGTACTATTAGTAAAATCGATGATATTGATAAATCAATAATAAATATGCTTCAAAAAAATCCATCTATTACTCATTCTCAAATTGCTAAAGAATTGGATAGAAGTCAGCCTGCTATAGGTGCTCGAATAAAAAAACTTACCGAAAATGGTATTCTCGCAACTCAAATTGGTGTGGATTTTTCCAATCCAGAAGTCAATTCTGTATTAAATCTAGTTAAAGTAGAATTAACAACAACTCATCCAGAAGATGTATTTAATCTATCTAAAGTATGTCCTTATATAATTAATGCATTAAAAATCAGTGGAGAATATAATATTCTTATGTTTATGGCATGTTCCAGCTTAAAACGTTTGGATACTATTCTCGATCGTCATTTTCGCAATAAAGATTATGTAAAAAAAATAAGAATGGATTTGGTAACAAGTTATGCCCATTCTTTTATATTACCCGTGGATTTCATGGCAGAAAATTTCGATAATCCTGATGATCCTTGTAATGTAACAACATGTCCACATTGTGAGACAATTTTAGCAAAACAAAAGAAGTAATAATGAATTTATCTTGATATATTTTTTAATTAATGATCAATATTAATTCCAGAAATAACCATTTTTATCTATTTCTTGATCATTTAAAGGTATCAAAGTTCAATAAGTTATGAAAAATAAACTATTTCGATTAGATTATAAGTAAATTAAAGGGGTACAAATATATTGTTCTGTTGAATTTTATAAATAGTATATCTTATAAAAATTGAAATGATGGGTCCTATGAAATACGATGAAATCTTAGAAATTGATGAAACTGATAAGCAAATAATATCAATATTGCAAAAAAATCCTGATACAACCCATTCGGTGATTGCAGAGAAAGTTCATAAATCACAACCGGCTGTTGGTGCAAGAATTATAAAGCTAAAACGAAAATTTTTGCTTTCAGAATCTATTGGAGCAGATTTTAAAGAATTGGATTTAAAAATGGCTAGAATTGAAATTTCTGCGAAAAATGTCGAGAATCTATGGACTCGATTTAATAAATGTCCATATGTTATCAATTGTTTTAAAATGACAGGAGTTTATAATTTAATGATTGAATTAGTCGCGCCAAATGTTCGAACAATTGAAAATTTCGTTGATACATGCCTACGAAAAGATCCAACTGTAAAAGATGTTCGGGTTAATTTTGTGATTGATTCTTTACGCAAATATGTAATTCCCTTGAATTTTGAAATCGAAAGATATGAAGATCATGGATGCTCATTTGAGTGTGGTGGGCAGCTTTACAAGAAAGATTTAGCCGAATTACTTAAATCTGCTTAAAAGTAATTTTTATTAAAATTATTCACATCTTTTTTCATTTTAGCTTCTTTTTCTTTCATAAAAAGATATAAAAATGAGAAAAAGAAATTAAGAAAATTTTGGAAAAATATAGATTAAAAAAGCAATGTAAATAATTCCTAAAACCACATGAATAAGGGCAAATAGGCCTCCTAGCTTTGTTAGTCTTTTGTAATTTACATCTTCTATTCCATAATATTTACTTAATTCTAAAGTCATCATATCTGCAGCAGACCCTTGTGGAAGAAAATTGCCTCCTAGATTAATTCCTAAAATAAAAGCAATTAATAAAGGTGTTGAAGCAAATCCTGCATCATTAATTAAAATTCGAATAATCGGTAAAAACATTATTGTAACAGGTGCATTGTCAAGAAATCCTGATAAAAGAGATGAGATTAACATAACTACTATTGAAATAAAGAAAATATTATGAACAGCCAATTTTTCAATTCCATTTTCTAGCAATATAACAGTTCCATTATATTCCATTAAGAAAACTAACACAAATAGGCACATAAAAAAGTAGATGAGTTTATAATCGACTTTTCGAAGGTATTTAGATAAAGAAGGATGAAATCTTCCATTTTTATCCTTTTCAGAATTGAGAAAGACAAAAAGAAGCATTCCCAGTAATCCTGCTACATGAATTTGATGTATAAAGATAAGTAATAAAAAGAACACAAAAAGACCAATCAGGTTCTTAAGTAAATTAATTTTTGATGTTTTTATCGTAGATAAATTGGGATCCAAAGCTTTAATTGAAAGTGGTGATGTTAATAAAGTCGGTTTATATGCAGAATTTTCCATTTTCGATGGATTCTCAACAGAAGGTGACAATTTTTTATTCAAAGTATTAAGATTCTCTACTTTATCAGTGATTTTTTCCCACTCTTTATTAATTGATTTCCTTAATAAAATAACATCAAGTAATACTAGTGTTAATATTAAAGTAAATACAAAATATACTCCAATATTTGAAATAAAAAAGGGAAATGTGAGATTAAATTCATTTGCAATCATTACATTTTCAGCTGAACCGAATGGTGTTAAGGTTGAAGCTAAATTTATACAAATAGTCATACCATATAAAAATGGAGCCGGATTTGTCTTGATCTCTTTACATGTTAGAATAATTATAGGGATAAAGATAATCGCTACAGATAAATCTTCTAAAATAGAAGCAAGAAGTGTGGAAATAATGCAAATTAGATAATACATTACCCTGATCTTTGAATGAAATTTTTTTACAATAAATTTTGCAATTTCATAAAAAACATGCGCCTCATTTAAAATTTCTACAATCGTAAACATGGAAATTAAGAAGATTATTACCTCCCAATCAATTCCTTCAATATAATCATCAAGTATAGGTGGATTCGCTAAGTCTATACTTGTTACAATTGTGGAAATCATTAAGAAAAGAACAGAATATGTCAAATAATCTTGTTCATCAAAAAATAAAATAATAATAAGTAGAATAAAACAAATTATTACAGTTATCTGAGAAATGGGGTGCAAAAATGGCATAGAAAATTATTTTGTTTTAAGGAATTTAAGGTTTTCTTTTATGAGAGATTTAGGTATAGATTAGTGCGAATAAGTTTTCTTTGTAAAAAATTTTGAATTCAATTAATTTTTATTATATATTTATCAAAATTCTATCGTTTCTTTTTCAAGAATCTATGCTTGGTCAAATTAATCTACACTATGCAATTTTGGGTGTAATGAATCTAATTTTTACAGGAAATTGTTTCTAATCTTTGCAGAAACTAATTTGCTGCATTGATTTTTTTTTCCTTTAAAAAATTAAAATTATTAGGATTAAAATGTATTTGAGATATTTAATATTCTATTAATTTCATCTAAATCAATAACTTTACCTAGATTTTTGCGAAAGAATTTGTCACTACCTGATCCCATGATAATTGCTCCTGTAAGTTTTGATTTTTCGATTAATATCTTTTTGCAGATGAAATTTTCAGGATCAATTACTTGGATTATTTTTTTTTCCTTAGAACTAATATTTGGAGGTGTTGTTCCAATGCAGCTTAAGCTGATTCCTGCAATTTTTAACTTAGTATTCCATATTGTACCTTGATATGGGGATATTTCTTTTCCTAAAATATGATTCGCTACAATTTGAGCTTGCTCCATGCTCGCGGGTATAATTCCCCATATTCTTTTGTCGAATTGAATGCAATCTCCTGCGGCATATATATCTGGTTTACTTGTTTGCATATATTCATTTACTATTATTCCACGTTCAACCTTTAAGCCTGATTTCTTGGCTAAATAAGTTTCAGGAATTATTCCCATTTGTTGTAAGATCATTTCACATTTAATCATTTTCCCAGAGCTGAATTGAATACCTTTAACGTATTCTTTTCCAACAACTTTTTCTGCTTTTTCACCAAATAGGAATTTAAGCCCTATATTTTCTAAGTATTTTTGCAACAATTTTGCTGTTCCTTCATCAAGTTGACGATGTAAAAGATAGGATGAGAGTTCACAAATTGTTATTGATAAATCCAACTCCAATAGATGAAATCCTAACTCAATTCCAAGTAATCCACCACCAAGAATTACTACATTTTTAACATTATTCTTGTTGATAAATTCCCGAATTTGATTTGCATCATCGATATTTCTTAATGTGAACATCCCTTTAATATTTGGATTTCCGAAAGAAAATCGCCTAGGATTACTTCCTGTGGTAATTACGAGTCTATCATAAGAAATAGGTTGAATTACTTCTTCAATTTTTTGATCTGGCTCGAAATTTGGATCAATTAAGTTAATAGTATGTTTTGGATATATCAATTTTTTTTCTGGATCGATTTTATTGATTGGATTGTTCTTAAATAAAAAAATATTATTCTTTTTATACCAATCTTGATTTCGAAGGATCAGCGTGTCAAGTGTTCGTTTGCCTATTATATATAAGGGTAAAAATATTCGGGAGTAAAAAGGATATAATTCTTTAGTAAAAACAATAATTTCACTTTCATGATCTTCCTTTCTAATTTTTTCTGCTACAGTTTGGCCTGCTACTCCATCTCCAATTATTACAATACGCATACTATTTAGAATTAAAGGATGCCTATTAAAACTTATTCGCACTCTTATATTTTTTTGATTAAAATAAGTTTTTAGTTTCAGATTATAAATCATAAGTAAAAGCTTCAAGTTGAATTTTCTTTGATATGATAAGTAATATATTCCTTTCTGTGCGAATTAAATAATATGTATCAAGATATTCCTTTTACTTATGAAGATGGAGAAGTGAATAATAAAGAAATCTCTGTATTTGCTCTCTCTACATGTGGATTTTGTAGAAGAGGGTTACAATTTTTAAGAAATAATAAGGTTAAATTTCGATATGTATATATTGATAAAATGCCATATGAAGAAAAACAACAATTAAAAAAGCAATTACAAGAAAAATTTCAAAAACGAGTTGCTTTTCCTTTTGTTGTTGTAAATGATGAAGAAGCACTTGTAGGCTTTATTCAGAGACAATGGGAAGAGAAAATTCTTTCTAATAGAATCTCATAAAATCTGATAAAATTTAAGCAGTAATTTTAGAATAACCACTTTTTTATATTATTTCTACAAATTTTTATACATCGGTGATAAAATTGTCAAAATCAATCAAACCTAAAACAAAAGAGCAAACTCAGAAATTCATGGAAATGGTTGCAAAGAAACATGGATGGCACTTAAATCGTGATAAAGAGTTTTTGGATATGTTGGCTGAAGGACTTACCACTAATTTTAATCGTTATGGATATTATTCTTGTCCTTGTCGAGATGCAGATGGACAAAAAGAACTTGATAAAGATATTATCTGTCCTTGTGATTATTGTATTCCTGATCAGCAAGAATTTGGGCATTGTTACTGTGGGCTTTATTTAACATCTGAGTTTTACAAAACAGGAAAAGAACCTGAAGCAATTCCTGAAAGACGGCCATTATAATCTTTCGTTATTTATACTTAAAACTTTTTTTAAATAATTACTAATTGAGTTGAATTAAAAGTGAAAGCAATAAAAATTACAGATGGAATTTATTGGATTGGTGCAAATATCTCCTCAAATGACTTGTTTGAAGGGATTTGGCCAATTCCGAAAGGTGTTTCAATTAATGCATATTTAATTAAAGGTGAAAAAACTGCAATAATTGATTTAGTTCGCGATTGGGCTAGTGCTTCAACATATTTGCTGGAAGAGTTGAAATCTATTGGAATTTCTCCTAAAGATATTGATTACATAATATTAAACCATCTTGAACCAGATCATACAGGTGATTTACGTGCATTTCATGAATTATGTGAGAATGCCCAAATAATCACATCTAAGAAAGGTGTGCCCTTAGTTAAGTCATTTTATGGATTTGACGAGAATGTAAAAGGAGTAGGAACAGGAGATTCGTTGAATTTGGGAGCAGGTAAAATTCTTAAGTTTTTTGACATCCCAAATGTTCATTGGCCAGAAACAATGGCAACTTATGAAGAATCTACCCAAACTTTGTTACCATGCGATGCTTTTGGATCTTTTGGAGCTTTAAATGGTTTTCTGTTCGATGATGAAATAAGTGAAGAAGATCATCGAAATTACGAACGCGAATCTTTACGCTATTACGCCAATATTGTTGGACCCTTTTCAAATTTTGTATTGAAAGCAATTAATGCACTTGGATCATTACCAATTAAAATAATTGCTCCTTCACATGGTTTGGTTTGGAGGGCTAATCCTGGGAGAATTATTGAACGATATAAAAACTATGCAACCTATATGAATGATTTTGCAGAACCAAAAATAACAGTTATTTGGGGAAGTATGTATGGAAACACAGAAGTAATGCTTCGCTCAGTTTTACAAGGGATTGCTTCTGAAGGCGTATTAACAGAAGTTTTTAGAGTTCCTCATGATCACATTTCATACGTTCTTGCTTCAGTGTGGGAATCTGCTGGAATTGTGTTCGGAATGCCTACATATGAATATAAAATGTATCCTCCAATGCGTGATGCTTTAGGACAAATTGTTCTTAAAAAAGCTAAGCATAAAAAAGTATTTCGATTTGGAAGTTTTGGATGGTCTGGCGGTGCTCAAAAAGAATTTAATGAAATGACAGAAAAAATGCAGTGGGATATGATTGAGCCATTAGAGTTTCAAGGTGCACCAACAGGGGACGATTTGGAAGATGGATTCGCTCGTGGCGCAGCTTTGGCGCGTGAGGTTAAAAAAATACCCCGAAAATCTGCCGAATTTGTGAATTTTCAATAAATTTTTGAAACAGTCCCAGAATGAATGCTATCAATATAATTGGAGCAATTCCATATATCAATTCTACTGTAAGAAATACTGAACCAAATATTATAATTATTTTTGGTATTTTTTTCATTGGATTTTCTGTTATTACTGCAATTATAATTGCAAC
>NZ_JBPLBG010000021.1:0-12814 GCF_054039255.1 Candidatus Harpocratesius sp. | reverse complement strand
CGATTGGATTGATATATCTAATGGTTCACTTATCATATTAATAAGGAAGAATGGAAATATTATAAATGCTTAACAATTATGATATATTAATTAGATTTTTGTCGAACATGGGAATTTAAAAATTCTCTATAAAATTAAGAAAATAATTTTTTCTGTATTTTTTGTCTAAAATATGGTAATCGGTATCTTTGATATTTATCTTGTAAAGAAAATTTAGGGGGAAAAACATTTTCTGTTGGGGTTTTACAAAGAGGACACAAGTTTGATAAAGTATATCTATAACAATGTGGGCATTTTTGTAAATGATGTGTCATCTGTCTCCTTCTCCAATAAAAATTATTTGTAGTACAATTTAATAAATTACAATTAAAAGGATTAAAATTATTGTTCGTTCGATAGGTCCTCTCGGAGTAATTTCACACTTCCTGCATGACCAATCGTTTCTTCGAATTTTTTATTTACCTTCTCTAAAAATTTTTCTGCTGTATGATAATCTTTCGCTTCTAAATTCATACGATAAATAGGTGCACCGATGTAAGCAAAAGATATTTCCACTCCTTTAGGTTTACGTAATCGTTTTACTGCTGCAAAGCTTTCTTTGATTATTTCAATTCCATTACCTTCATAAGAACGAATATCAAATTCTACTTGTAAATTCACTTTACTGATTGTTATATTTTCAATTATTAATTTATATAATTCTTCTTGGAGATCTTCAGATATATCTAAACCAGGTGTATTGATGAGGGCTTCAAATCCGTCTTCTTTAATTGTTTCAAATGCGTTGCGAATTTCACCATATTGATCTATTAATGCCCAAATTGCTTTTTCATATAAATCAGACAAAGTCATTCCATGTTGCTCTGCAAAAAAATTAAGAAGTCCTTCTAATTTAATTGCATATCGCCATTGATTCATTACGGTGGTACGTTGAATTTTGTTTACTCGCCGTAAACTTAAATCTAAGTATCCTCTATCCTTATTTACTCGAATAACTTGTAAAACTAAGCGTTGACCAATCGATACAATTGAATTAATGTTTTTTACCCAACGATTTGATAACTCTGATATGTGTACCATGCCTTGAGCACGTTCTTCATGAGGGAGGCCTGCATAATCTTCAAGTTCAACCTGCACATAGCCTCGTTGAACATTTGTTACGCGGCAGACGACGAGTTCACCAGGTTCTGGAAAAGGATTACGATTGAGCATTGTAGTAAGAAACACTTGATTAATTATGAATTTTGCGATTTAACAATATTTAATGTTTGATTCAATAATTAGAAAAAATAATCTGTTGAATAAATAGATGGATAAAAAAAGCAATTTTATTGGATTAATATTTTGTTTTTACTTCTTTTGTTACAAAACATGTTTCCTTGATGTTTATGCCAGGAATTTTAGAAATCTCATCTTCAATTAAAGGATCTAAATATTCTAATGATGGCAATTCACATCTTACAAATATTCCACAATCTCCTGATAATCGCCAAATATCTGTTATTTCTGGTATTTTTTTTAATTCTTGAGTAATTTTCTTTATTTGATTTAGATCTGGTTGAATTTTTATCGTTGCTCTTGTTGGATTATCTAATTTTTGATCATCAAGTACAATTGTGAATTTTTTAATCACTCCATCTTCAAGGAGTCTGTTTACTCTTCTTCTAACAGTTGCCTCGGTTTTTCCAATTTGTTCTGCTATGCTTCGATAAGATGTACGGGCATCTTTCTTTAATAATTCAATAATATTGCGATCGAGTAAATCAATATGTGGTTTTTCTGTAGACATAATTCATCAAAATGATCGGGTTTAAAAAAAATTAATGCAAAACGATTAAAAAAGTTAATGAAATGATCATCAAGAAGTAAAAATATAATATTTATCATTCAAAACAATTCCGAAAAGGATCATTAGATCGAGAAAAAAAAACTGAAAAAATTCGGATTTGTTAAATTTAGATATCAATAGATTTTGAGGTGAGAAATATTCATGACAGATTTCTTAAAATTAAAGTATATGGAATATGAGAGATTTTACCAATTCTTTAAAGATGATGATAATCCAACATTAAAAAATCATAAAAATGCTGTATCTGAAATCGTAATAGAGCAAAAAGTGTTAAAAAACCGAAAGCTGTTAAAAAATTCTCAAAATCTTTAAAATCCTCAATATTCGCATTAAATACAAGAAAATTTAAATTTACGCAAAATATATTAAATTTTCATGAACATATGCAATTTTGTCGATTTTTTTGTTTTTTTTATCCTTTTTTTTTATTTCAAGTGTAAATTATTTTGTGATTTTGAGGTTAATTGAAATACTCTTGCTGTTTTTGGAATCCTTGCCGAAGTTTTTATTCCTATAAGAATCGGTGCATTCGATGATGCAACTTCTGTGTGTTTAACTGGTTTTCCCTCAATTTGCATTGAATCAATGATTTGTTCAAAGTAAAAATCCTTTTGATTTTCGAAGATAATAATATCCCCGATATTTAATTGGCCTTTAATAAGGTAGATCTCTACAGCACTTGATTTTTGATAATAGTTTTTTACCTCACCAATATGAATTTTATGGATTTTTGCTTGATTACCTCTAATCGTTCTTTCGATATCATCAAGACTTGGTTTAGAGAAATAAAACCCCATATGAAATCCTCTGTTAAATACCGATTTAAGCCGAGAAATCCATCCGTCTATCTGTTTTTGATTATAATTTCCTTCAAAATATGCATCAATCCCTTCTCTATAACATTTAGCTGTTTCTTCAATATAGCGAGGATCCCGCATCCGACCTTCAATTTTAAATGCATGAATTCCTGCTTTAATTAATTCTGGTATGTGTCCAATCATGCACAAGTCTTTAGCATTAAAAAACATTCCAGAAAATGGTTCATATTTTATTTTATCATTTTCTTCTCCCAAAAATGTATACATTCTCCTACAAGGCTGAACGCATTTTCCGCGATTGGCAGAAAATTCTGGATTGAAGCCCATTAATTCTGATGACAAATAACATCTTCCGCTTACTGCAGTACAAGATGCTCCATGAACAAATGTTTCTACAGGGATTTTGATTTTTCTTATAATTTCGCTAATCTCTTGCAAACCTAATTCACGTGCCAATATTAATCGTTCGGCTCCTAATTCTTGATAGAATCTAGCACTTAAAGTATTCGAAATATTTGCTTGAGTCGAAACGTGAAATGGGATACCAATTTGTTTAGAAATCATAATTGCAGCTAAATCATGGCATATTATTGCATCTATGCCCGATTCATATGCTAATTCAATTGTTTGGTGCAATTCGACCATTTCTGTGTTGTAGATCAGAATATTTGTTGTTAAATAGCATTTCTTTCCCTTTGAATGAATTAAATCAACTAATTTTTTGAGATCTGCTAACGGAAAATTCGTAGCTCTTGCTCGCATGCTGAAATTTGTTTGCAATCCAAAATAGACGGCATCTGCTGAATCTAAAACAGTAGATTTTGGATGTAGTGATTTCCATCCATTAAGTGGAACTAGTAATTCTGGTTTTAGTATAGATTTAGTAGAAATTAAAGGGCTAAAAGATATTTGTTCATTATTTAAGCCACTTGATTTCATAATTTATTTTAAAATAAAAAATCGATTTATAATGAATTTTGCTCTTATTTAAAAAATCTTCTCTAATATGAATAAATCTTGATATTTCGTGTCATTTTTCAATACAAATAAATATGAGATTATCGAAATAATATCAATAGAAAATTAAAAAAGGTGTTGAAATAGAGACAAGTTTTGTCAAATCCCTAATAACTATAGGTAATTGACAAAATTTTTTGTTGAATTTAACTGAAAATAAAAAAGGGGCCATTTACTGTAAAAAAAGAGTGTTTGCCATGCAAAAGCGAATGTATATACAGCCAAAATTAGTATTAATTCCGAGTTGGGGAAAACTTCTCGGATATCCAATCTTAGGAACCTATAGAAATCATAAAGTTAGAAATATATTGAATGATCCCATAATATTTTTATCAAATTTTGAGTGTTCTATTACAAACGAACAAGGAACACGTCATTATCTCTTTGGATTGGGTTTTTATTACACTAAATTTCAAATTGATGCAAATAATTACATAATTGATTATCGTCGATTGACTTGTATTGTTCTCTCTGATTTTGTTTATCAATTTATAAAAGATTCTGCACATATTTCTGCAATTCGAGATCCTGAAGTTATTTTAAAAGAAGCAATGTTTAGTATTGTTTTTCCTATAGATCAAGGAAAACGTAATGAAAATCAATTATCATTCATTCGAGGCGTTTTAAATAGGGAAATTTTCATTCCATACAAAGAAATCTTAACTAAATTTATCGACCATCTTCAAAATGTTCCATCTAATAAATTTAAACATGCTGGTCATGCTTTATTGATGGGGACCAGATCAGATTTTAGTATGATGTATCTATCAAGTTCGATTTCTTCTGAAATTCTTTCTGAATTTAATCCACCAACTCCTGGAATAACACATATTTCGACAAATGCGGATTTTATTCTCTCAAAGGAGTTTTCTCCAGATGAATTGGATTTTATTAATCATTTGATTCAATATTTAGAAGATATATTTAATAATATTTCTTTTAACCCTGCATCTCCTTTAGACTATTTTGAAGAAGGATTTGTCTATTTTTTAAAGAAGAATATGTTTTCAACAACAAATATACAAGAAAAACAAATTAAATTGGAAAAATTAATCGATATTACACAAATTTCTCCAGAGATTTTTGTTACTTCACCAAAATATGAAAAAAAAATTACTTGGGATGAAAATCATCCCCGAAAATCACTAGAATTATGGGGAATCAAACCAAAGGAGTCTAAAATTCGTCCTCTTGCATTGACTGAATTAAAAAATGTAATAAAGGAAGAATCAGCAAATATCGAATTAACTGATTATAAAAGTGGATCAAACCTTCCAAGTTCTAATTATGAGTTGGACATCCATAAACGATTAAAAGTAAATATCAAAGAAATACCACCTATACCCGACTCCTCAGTAAAGAAAATTCTTGAATTTTTATATTCAATTACAGAAGAAGGTTATGAAACACATCAACTCGCTGATATTTTTGAAACAGCTCGTGATATCATTAAGAAACTAACATTTAATTCAAAATATATCTGGGAATTAAGCAAAATGACGAATCTTTTTTATAAAGAAAAACCAGGTTATGGATTAAATCAAATGGAAAAAAAACGGACGCTACTAAGGATTAGGGGATGGATCGATGAAATTGAAGAAGAAGAACGGCTTGAGAGGGAAAGATTGGAACAAGAACGGCTTGAGAAGGAAAGATTGGAACGAGAACGGCTTGAGAAGGAAAGATTGGAACGAGAACGGCTTGAGAAGGAAAGATTGGAACAAGAACGGCTTGAGAGGGAAAGATTGGAACAAGAACGGCTTGAGAAGGAAAGATTGGAACAAGAACGGCTTGAGAGAGAAAGATTGGAACGAGAACGGCTTGAGAGAGAAAGATTGGAACGAGAACAACTTGAGAAGGAAAGATTGGAACGAGAACGGCTTGAGAGAGAAAGGTTGGAAAATGAACAGCTTGAAAGAGTGCGGATAGAACGTGAACAAATAGAACGTGAATTGCTTGAGAGAGAACGGTTAGAACGCAAGCAAAAAGAACGAGATGTGATAAAGAAAGAAGTATCTAAAAATGACCTAAAAAAGAAAGAAAAATTGGAGAAAGAAAGACTCAAACGGGAGCAAGAATTCAGTATTAAACGTCATAAAATTTGGAATGAAAAACTGCAAATCTATAATTCCATTTCAAATTCACATACATCTGGTTTAATTAATAAAAATCTAAATCCTAATAATTCTATAAAACATAAGTATATGGAGATGCAGGAGAAATTAAAACAAATTACTGAAGAATTAAACATTATTCAAGCAAAATCTCCCAAATCTAAACAAGAAAAATTAGAGCTGAAAGCAAAAAAGAAGAAGTTAAAAGCAGAAATAAAAAATATAAAAAAAACCTTGAAAAAGATGAAAAAGAATTTAAATAAATCCTAATACATGATTTTTTTATTTTTATTCCATTATATTATCAAAAAATGCCTAATCAAAAATTTTCTCAAGATCATCAAGGAAGGGCAGATCTCCGTAATGTAATCAATTACTATCGGAAAAAAGCACTTCATTATGACGAAGATTATTCAGAATGGTATTGGAAACTTTATAATGATCTCACTTGGAATTTTTTAAAACCTTACCTTCCTCATAATAATACCGCGCGGGTATTAGATGTGGGTGCTGGCACTGGAAAATGGGCAATAAAATTGGCTAAAATGGGATTTCATGTCGATTGCATAGATATTTCTCCTGAAATGTTGAAAATAGCTAAAGAAAAGGTAAAAATCTTTGATTTGACTTCGAATATTACATTTCAAATAAAAGATATTCGAGATCTTTCTTATTTATCTGATAACTCATATGATCTTGTTTTGGCTCTGGGAGATGTAATCTCTTATTGTATTGATGATTCTCTTGCAGTAAAAGAACTTTATAGGGTGACTAAACATGATGGCTGGTGTATCGCTTCTCTGGATAGTAAATTCATATATATGCTTAATCATATCAAGTATAATCAATTTAAAGTTCTGAAAAGTGTTGAACAAACTGGAATATCTTATTTTTTTAAAAATCATCCTGTAAAAGTATATACACCTCAAGAATTACAAAATCTCTTTCAAAATGCAGGATTTAATGTTAACGAAATTTGTGGTAAGTCAATATTTTCAGGCGCCCTCCGTAGAAAAATGCGCGAAAAGAAAATTTCTGAAAATTACGAATTATTTCTCCAGTTAGAGATGAAATATGGGAGGGATCCTTCCTTTATAGGTCAAGCAGGGCATTTACAAATTTCTGCTCAAAAATCATAAAAAGCACTTGAATTAATCAAATGAAAGAAAGTTTGAGTAAAAAATGAAAAATATCAGAAAAAAATGAAAAATAGTGGAAAAAAATGAAAATCATATCTATTTTATTGTTCTTCTTCAACTTTTACTGTTATTTTCGGCTTTTTAGTGAAACTCACTTTCAATAGTCCATTTTTAAGTCGAGCTTTCACTTTTCCTTCTTCAATTTCATCATTAACTGGAATTTCAACCTTAACTGGGCGATTCCAAATATATTTTCCCATTGAGACAATTTTGCGGGCTTTTTCTTTTTCTTCTGTATTCTTTGCTTTTTCAGAGGTATTCGGTGGTTCTGCTTCGATATTAATCGAATTTCGCGATAAAGAGATATGAACGGCATCCGCTTTGAAACCGGGTAAAGGCATGGTGATTAGATATTCGTCAGCTGTTTCTTCTAAATCGTACGGCATAAATGGGGCATATTGATGTAATATATGATCCAAAGGTGGATGATTATAGCCGCATTTTATATGTGCAAATTGATATGTCATAATATTGTTCTCCTTTTGAAAGTTTAATAAAAAAATGGAAATCTCTCTTTCAATGATTTTAAAGCTTCACTTTTTTCGTCGAAATGATTGAATTCAATTGTATTTACTTTCCCTTTACGAGCAACATAGCAATCTTTAGGATTCGCCTTTGAAGGATGTTTGATATGTACTTTTAACTGATCTTCTGGGCACAGTATTTCTTGTGAGAAAATGGGAATCCAAGATGGATTCTGTATTTCTCTGATTGAAAGGCTCATATTTATTCGTCTCCTGAAGAAAAAAATGGTGATAAGAATGGGAATTACAGAATTTTAGAAAATTCTACTCGTAAAATTCCTTTATCCAATTTTGCTTTTACTAAATTTGGATCCACGTTGTGTTCGATAGGTATTTCGACATGAATAGGACGTTCCCAAAAGAAATGACTCCAAGCAATGTGGCATTTATGTTTCTTGTTTTCATCGTTATTTTTAGTTTTTGATTGATTTTTACAAAGATTTGCTTCAATGTGGATGTGATTATCAGCAGAAAGGGAAATATTAATATCATTTGGTGATAATCCTGGAAGTGGCATTTCCACAATATAAAGTGTTGATGTCTCTGTAAGATCATATGGCATGAATGTTTCTAATTTGTCAATAGGAATGAATTTCAAATATGTCTGCAATGTGTGTAATAGCAAATCTTTTTCTTTCTGCGATAAATAACTATCAAATGGGGGTAGGGAAAAAAACTCTGTGAATTTGGAATCGTTAGGCATGATGATTTTCACCACTTGTTTTTCTAATCCTGCTCCCATACAACGTTTACTGGTATTATTTTCGTTTTTTCCTTTAGTTCTGCAATCTTTTCTTCAATCACCTTGATATCTTCGTCAATATTCTGTGTGTAGTCATCTAACCATTGTGTTGCACGTTCTTTTTCTCGTTTCAGCTGTTGTTTAAGATTTTCTAATTCCTTGATATTCCATTTTGTTGGAGGCTGCTTGAATTGGGAGATTCCAAAGAAGCAGGGATTCTTAAAAAGGTGGACATCAAGGGGGATTCCTTGATTCATTGGTTTAATGAGAATTTTAAAGAACGTGGGCAAAAAATTCATGCTGAGATTGAGTGCGTCAGGGATATGTTTGGTAATATATTCTTTTCCCGCTTGAGTGATTGTATACTTGGAATCGACTTTCTTTAGAGCACCTTGTTCAAGTAATTGTTTTAATTTTGGATAAATAGTTCCAGGTCCTGGAGTCCAAGCAGGGGCGAATAGTTCGTTGATTTTTTTCACGATAGAGTAGCCAGTGATACCATTAGAATGATTGTTGATAATGGATAATATGATAAGTTGATGGTTTTCAGGTTGAAAGAGCATGAAATATCACAGCATGAAGTTTAAAGATTGTTCGAAAATCGAATAATCTTAATTGATAATAGAATATGTATCTATTTAAATGTTTGGTTATCGAATATGAATGTTCGATATTCGAATATTGTAACTTCACATATTTCGTATTTATTATTTCACTTGATAGTAACTGTATTAATACAGTGATGAAAAGTTCTTCCAAATTTGGAAATTTTTCAGTAATCTTTCCGAAGACATTGGTTTAATAGTTATGTAATGGTGAATAATATAGAATGTTCCATAGTAAATATGATATTGAAATCAAAGGATCTGAAGAGGCGAAGGCTTCATCATCATTCACAAAATTCAATCCCCAACATATTAAATATCTATGGATCATTGAGAAACATTCTTCGAAATCTCTCTTTTATCATGAATTAGAAAATGTACAAACATTGGATGGCATGCTTCTATCTGGTCTCCTTTCTGCTCTTAATAGTTTTTCTGAAGCAGAATTAGGTGATTCAGGGATTGAATCTATTGAAATGGGAGGATTAAGGTGGGTTTATTTAAACAATCCAGATACTCATTTGATGTTAATTGCTGCTTCTGATAAGCAAACTCAGGCACCCTTGATTAAAGCGAGGTTAAAAGTGATACATGATATGTTTATTCGTGATTTTCAAATCAATGATGAATTTTGGAGGAAATGGGATTTTGAAATTGCTCAATTTCGTCGATTTTCAGAAGTAGTTGAAACACTTTATCAACAATGGTCACAAGCGGATCATATTATGAATGTAGGTGCTTTGTTTGATTTAATGGGTATTTTTCAACAAATCTTTTGTATATTTATTAATATCGTGAATGATAATTTTGCAGGTTTGAAAAGACATATTGTATTAGAACGACTTCATCGCTATAGGGATAAACTTGAATTATGGTATCACAGGCAGAATTTAAGTGATAGTTATCGAGTAATTGAGATTTTCATACCTTCGATTGATTTAATTACAGACGAGATAATTTTTAGTGAAGCTCCTGCAACAAACATTTTTGGTCTAAATCCTGTTGGATTAAATCAAGATGTGCTGATTCCACTATTTTATTTAGTGTTACATCATTTTCAGAATGTATTGCAAAGAGAATTGGGTGAAAGGTTGTATCTTTCTATCGTTAAAAAGGAAATTATTCCATTTTTATTACAAAAGTGGGAAATTTTGAAATCAATGGAATTGAATAAGTTATTATTAAAATTATTTTTTGCAGATTAATCTGATACTTGCAAAATCTCTATTATAACCAAGATCAATTCCAAGAGAAAGGAAATAAAAAAAAATTATTCTTTTATTGCAGTAGCTTTAATTTCAATAAGGCAATCTTTTGGAAGACGGGCAACTTCTACAGCTGCGCGAGCAGGATAACCTGTATCTCTACAATATGGCTCAAAAATTTCTGCATAAATTTTGTTCATTTTTCCAAAATCGTTCATATCTTTTAGAAATACTTCACAAACTACCACATCTGCTAAAGAATAACCAGCTGCATCAAGAACTGCTTGAATATTTATAAATACTTGGCGAGTTTGTGATTCGATTCCTTCTGGAATCGTTCCTGTTTCATTATTTATTGGAATTTGACCTGATAAATAGAGTGATTTATTAATTTTTACTGCATGGGAATAAGGTCCAACAGCTGCTGGGGCATTTGGAGCGTTAATTATTTCTTTTAGCATTATTAAACACCTTACAATTTCCTTTATTTTAAAAAAGTAATGTAATTAATGGAATGAAATATAAAAATCTTATCAAGATTTATCAAAACTTTTAATTCGGCCATAATTCATCCAGAATAAATCTCAATCTTTTTGGAATATTATTTTAATTTTCTGTTCTTAAAAAAAACCACTCAAAAACCCTTCTGCATTAAGGGCCATTGCGCTTGAATTATACCCTCCTTCTAATAATGCAAATCGTATTCCATTACAATGATCTTCCGAAAATTCCTTCACCATCAATCCTATTTCATGATAAGCTTTGACAGATAATAAATCACCCCAATCATTTAAACCTTGATCGAATCCAGCCGATACAGCAATTACATCGCATTTACGTGCGTTATCCAATGATTCTTGCACAATTTCAAGATAAACACTCTCAGATCTAGCATCTGGATTAATAATTTCATAGTCTTGCCGATCTTTATGATGTTTTTGACCATAAGCACGCAAAATATTAATATTTCCATCACCAGTATGAAGATCAAAATCCAGAACAAAAGCTCGCTTTTTTTTATGTTTCTCTCTCAAATATAGTAGCGCTATCGCCATGTTACAAAAATAGCAAAAACCCCAACAAGAATTCCCAGAAGCGTGATGACCAGGTGGTCTAATTAAGCCAAAACTTGGATTACCATTGATAGATTGGCGCGCACATTCAATAGCACCTCCCGCAGCTAGCCGTGCAACATAATATAGATTTGGATATTGGTGTGAATAATGCATTTTTATCTGTTCGATGTGGGCAATTGAATGAGCACGTTCTAAATCGACTCTATCTGCAGGTTTGGGCAATATAAATGAATTTGGATAAATTTTTTTTAAATGCTTAACCATTGGTGTGAGACGACCTATCTTTCCTGCAGGTGTATCATCGATTTCATGTAGAAAATCTGGATGAAATACTATTTTCATATATTTTTTATACAACTTATCCTATTTAACTCCCTCTTGCCAATTTGGTTGAAAACTAATCTATAATTAAAATATTGCTTTAATTTTGAATTTGGATATTAAGAGATTCATTTATTATGAAATTAATATTAAATTGATTTAATATGCGTTTCTTATCATTTCATGTAAATTCGTTTAGTTATACTGTCACGAAAAAAGGTCGTTCTAAAATTCTGGAAGAACTGAATGAAAAGAATAAAACAGCTAAAGTTGAAAATGCACTTGTGCTCTTTATTGCTTCAGAAAAAACAGATGAACTGGATGAAAACATTTTTTCAAAATTTCTTTCCGAAATCGAAAAAATAGTTATGCAACTCAAAGTAAACACATTCGTTTTGATTCCTTTTGCCCATTTATTTGGAGAATTGAGTGCGTTGGATTTTGCTTTTGATGCTCTTAAGAAAATTGAAGATTTATTAACGATTAAGGGATATGATGTTATTCGTATGCCCTTTGGATGGTTTTCTGAATTTTCAATGCATGCAAAAGGTCATCCACTTTCTAGAATTGCTCGAATAATCAAATGAGAGCAAAAATTAAAATAGTAACTTTGAACTGTATTATTTAATAATTACATTTGATAAAAAAGAAGACTGATTTCCAATTTGTGGATTAAATAGTAAAGATTATAGATAACTTCCATAGATTTTTGTAAATATAATAAATAAGGCATATTTTCTCTTTTTTTCGTAATTATCCGCTAAAATTTTTTTAATTCTTAATTATAAAATGGTTTTTTTGAAAATTATCAAATTCAAAATCAGACTAATTTTACATAACCAAATCATTTGAATAACCATTTTATACAATATTTATTCTAAGGAGATTTCTCCCTAATTTTTAATATTAGATTGCTATATTCCTTCTAATAAAGAAAAGAGAAATTAATGCAGATCTTGATAATATTCTGATATTTCTATGCAGATTTGATAATATTATGATCAAATCATTATTTATAATTATGGTAGACCCGGGGAGATTCGAACTCCCGAAAACTGATTCCGCAAACCAGCGCCAAACGAAAAGAAACAGGTAAAATTTCTTTTATCCTGGCTAGACAACGGGTCTTGAGTCGTTTTTTCCCAATTGAGAAATATCTTAAAAAGATGGCTTGTATTTTAATTAATGAAAAATCGATAAAAAATTTTTTGTAAAAATGGAGAATTTTTAATTTCCCTTGTTCGACAAAAATAATTTATTTTTTAATCTTTTTAAATCTCACTATGCACATATTTCACTCGTTAATAATGCTGACATTGCCATATTAACCATTTTCGAAGAGAT